>CAJIZW010000113.1 GCA_905181985.1 uncultured Paracoccaceae bacterium
TAGAAAAAAGACTGCGAGAATTAGCTTTTTTGAATTCAGGAGTAAGAATTACATTAGAAGATTTACGGCCTGTTGAGATATTGAAATCTGAATTGTTCTATGAAGGTGGTGTAAAAGAATTTGTTAAGTATATAGATCAATCTAAGTCTTCGATGATGCCTGAACCAATATATATATCTGGGGAAAAGGATGATATTGGGGTTGAAGTAGCAATGTGGTGGAATGATAGTTACCATGAAACTGTCCTGCCCTTTACAAATAATATCCCACAACGTGATGGTGGTGCTCATTTAGCTGGCTTTAGAGGGGCATTAACCAGAACAATAAATAACTATGCTCAATCCACGGGCATTGCAAAAAAAGAAAAGATCTCCTTCACAGGTGATGATGCTAGAGAGGGATTAACCTGTGTGCTTAGTATAAAAGTTCCAGATCCAAAGTTTTCATCCCAAACAAAAGATAAACTAGTGTCGAGTGAGGTTCGCCCTGCCGTTGAGGGCTTGGTTAATGAAAAGTTGGCGGAGTGGTTTGAGGAAAACCCAACACAAGCAAAGATCGTTGTTACAAAAATAATAGAGGCGGCCCATGCTAGAGAGGCTGCCAGGAAGGCGCGTGATTTAACAAGAAGGAAGACGGCGCTTGATGTCAATTTCTTAGCTGGAAAGTTGAAAGACTGTTCAGAAAAAGACCCTTCTAAAACAGAAGTTTTTATAGTGGAGGGAGATTCAGCAGGAGGCTCAGCTCAAACTGGTAGAGATAGAGGTAGGCAGGCAGTTCTTCCCCTGAGAGGAAAAATTCTAAATGTTGAAAGGGCAAGATTTGATAGGATGTTAGGGTCTCAAGAAATTGGGAATCTTGTTATGGCTCTTGGCACAGGAATTGGCAGAGACGAGTTTGATATTTCAAAACTTCGTTATCACAAAGTTGTAATAATGACTGATGCTGATGTGGATGGTGCCCATATACGGACATTGCTTTTAACTTTCTTTTACAGACATATGTTTCAGTTGATCGAAAATGGTCACCTTTATATAGCTCAACCTCCACTTTTCAAAGTCTCGAGAGGTAAATCGGGAGTATATCTCAAAGACCAAGGTCAATTGGATGATTACTTAATTCAAATGGGTATTGAAGGAACAGTATTGAAGCTAGGGTCTGGAGAGGAAATTGTAGACAAAGATTTTCTCCGAATTGTAGAGGAGGCTAAATCAGTCGATAAAATTCTGAATTCACTTCCTCCACAATACCCAAGAAATATTATAGAGCAGGCCATTCTATCTGGAGCGTTCATGGAAGATCAACTTGAAATGAACTTACAGACAGTTGCAAATACTATTGCTGAAAGATTAGATTTGATTTCTTTTGAGTATGAAAAAGGTTGGCAAGGTCGTCCTACTGATGATGGTGGTTTGAGATTGTGGCGAACTCTTAGGGGTGTTGAGGAAGTTAAAATTCTTGATAGAGCATTGTTAAAATCTGTAGAGCTAAGAAAGTTAGGTTCAGCAACAAAAAGTTTACAAGAGGTATACAGTCAACCAGCAAAATTTATTAGGAAAGAAAACCAGCAAGTAGTATATGGTCCTATAGATTTGTTACGGTTTGTAATAGAGGCTGGCGAAAAAGGATCCTCACTTCAAAGGTATAAAGGGTTAGGAGAAATGAATCCTGATCAATTATGGGAAACCACTCTGGATCCTGAGGCTAGGACTTTATTACAAGTTCAAGTTAAGGATGTAATAGAGGCTGATGATACTTTTACCAAGTTGATGGGTGATGTAGTAGAGCCTCGTAGAGAGTTTATTCAGAATAACGCATTGAATGTTGCAAATCTTGATTTTTGATAATTTTTTCGACTAATAAGAATTTATAAATCAAGACCTGGCTTAGTTAAGTTGAAACTTTTAAAAGGTAGAAGATAATGACTTACACGAAATTTATGAAGCAGGAAAATTTAATAAATGGTGAATGGGTGCATGCTGATAATGGAAAATCTTTTAATGTTTCAAACCCTGCTACGGGTGAAATAATTGGTTCTGTCCCAGCAAGCGGTTATGATGAAACACAAAAAGCAATAGCGGCTGCTGCGGCTGCATTCCCAAGTTATTCAACCAAACCACTGTTAGAACGGGTAGGATTATTATGGAAATTACATGATGCTCTTATGGATAATCAGAAATCCCTAGCCGAGTTGCTCACAGTAGAGCAAGGAAAATCAATAACGGAAGCTACTGGAGAAATAATTATTGGGGCAGCATATATCCGCTGGTTTGCAGAGGAGATCAGAAGAAACAAGGGAGAAATAGTCCCAGCTTCAGCTCCAGACCGCCGGATCCTTGTGACAAAACACCCAGTTGGAGTGGTTGGCATGATAACGCCATGGAATTTTCCATCCTCGATGCTAGCACGCAAACTTGGGCCTGCTCTGGCAGCAGGTTGCACTGTAGTAGCTAAACCAGCATCAGCCACACCTTACTCTGGCTTAGCTTGGGGTGCTTTATGCGAGGAAGTTGGGTTTCCTAAGGGTGTTGTTAACATTTTAACTGGTTCTGCGAGAGAGATTGGCAATGCAATTATGAGTAATCCAGTAGTAAGGAAGGTTACTTTTACTGGATCTACAGAGGTTGGGAAAGAGCTCATAAAGAAATCGGCTGATACCGTTAAAAAAGTTAGTATGGAGTTAGGTGGTAACGCACCATTTATAGTATTTAATGATGCGGATATTGATAAGGCCGTTGATGGTGCGATGGTGTCTAAGTTTAGAAACTCTGGTCAGACATGTGTGTGCGCTAATAGAATATATGTACAGTCTGGCGTATATGAAAAATTCGTCACAAAGTTTAAAGACGCTACTGCTAAAATGAAAGTTGGTGATGGACGAGAAGCAGGTGTTGAACAAGGCCCATTAATAGATATGTCTGCGGTTGAAAAGGTAGAGGAGCTTCTAAGCGATGCTGTTGGCAAAGGTGCAAAAGTTGTCCTTGGTGGTAAAAGGCATGAAAAGGGAGAGACCTTTTTTGAACCTACGATAGTTACTGACGCTACTCAGTCCATGAGGTTTTCTAAAGAAGAAATCTTTGGTCCTTTAGCCCCAGTATTTAAATTTGAAACTGAAGATGAAGCTATTAAAATGGCAAATGACACTGATTTTGGATTATGCTCTTACGCGTATACTCGCGATGTTGGGCGTATTATGAGGTTAAACTCTAAACTTGAGTATGGAATGATTGGTATTAACTCAGGCTTGATTACAACGGTTGAGGCGCCATTTGGAGGAGTTAAAGAAAGTGGTTTAGGTAAGGAAGGTGGTAGCCAGGGACTAGAAGATTACTTAGATACCAAATATACTGCACTAGATTTTTGAAGTGAAAACTTGTGATTTAAATTAAAAACTTTGTTGGGAATGTTCAGGTGATAATTGTTGATAATCTTCAATATGCTAATTGGTCAGAAAAAATCTTTCTTGAAATGAACAAGGGAAGTGTGAATGCTGTCCATGTTACCGTAGCTTATCATGAAAATTTTAGAGAAACGATTCTCAATCTTGAAAAATGGAATACCTGGTTTGAAAGATTTCCTAAATTAATAATGAAGGGAATGACATCGGATGATATTCTATTAGCGCACCAGTTGAAAAAAACAGCAATATTTTTTGGTTTTCAAAACCCCAGCCCTATTGAAGATGATATTGGTCTTTTGGAAGTTTTTCATCAATTAGGTGTTAGGTTTATGCAACTAAGTTATAATAACCAATCCTTATTAGCCACGGGATGTTATGAAGATGAGGACCCTGGTCTGACTAGGTTTGGTGTTCAAGCAGTAAAAGAAATGAATAGATTGGGTATGGTAATCGATATGAGTCATTCGGCTGAACGCTCTACTTTAGAAGCTATTCAGTATTCTGACAGACCTATTGCAATTACTCATGCGAACCCACATTATTGGCATCCTGCGTTGAGAAATAAATCTCACCAAGTTTTGTCTGAATTGACATCGTCAAATGGAATGCTCGGTTTTTCAATATATCCTCACCATTTAAAAGATGGAACTTCTTGCTCTCTTAAAAGCTTTTGTGAGATGATATCTGAAGCAGCCTTAAAATATGGTTCAGACCGTTTGGGTATTGGTTCAGACCTGTGCCAAGATCAGCCAGATAGTGTAGTGACCTGGATGAGAACTGGTAGATGGTCGAAAGAAATGGATTATGGAGAAGGGTCTGCTGAGAATCCTGGTTTTCCAACTCAACCTAGTTGGTTTAAGGACAATACAGACTTTAGTATACTCGCGGACGGTTTAAGTAACTCTGGGTTTTCGCCTTCTGAAGTAAATGGTATAATGGGCGAAAACTGGGTAAAGTTTTATAAAAATTCTTTTGGTGTATGTCAAAATGAATAAAATTTTTATTAATGAAGTACCCCTAAGAGAACCAAAAACAGTCATGAAGCTTGACAGATTGGGAGCTATGTTCCCAACCCGGATGTCATTTATGAGAACCTTACTTAGAAATCTTTCTCAGAAAAAGGCAATTATTACAAGACCGATTTGGGAGATAGATGATGATGGGTTCGGTTATGCTGTATATACAATTAAGATTGCTGATCGAGATTACTCACTTGTAGCTTTTACCAATGACTTAGATCCAAGCGATAGAACAGATCGTGTAATAGCTACTGCTTGGGATTCCTCATATGTGCTATATGATGGAGTACCTGATATTATAGAAATTAGTCGTTTGCAGGAAAATGTTCCTCGACAGGAAGTTGGACGGTTCAGTGCTAAAGAGTTAGTTTTGAGTAGAGCAAATAAGTCACTAAGGTTATTTTCCCATGTTGTTCAGGCTTTAAAAAGAGGTAAACAGCCAGATATTAAAATGATAAAAGACATTGGTTAT
>CAJIZW010000114.1 GCA_905181985.1 uncultured Paracoccaceae bacterium
TTGATGATTTGTCAGCCATATCTGAAGCCATTGATGAAAATACGAGAGCTATCTTTTGTGAGTCAATTGCAAACCCCGGAGGTTATATAACTGACTTAGATAAAATCTCTGAAATTTCAGATAAGGCCTTAATACCATTGATTGTGGATAATACTTCCGCAACTCCCTACCTTTGTAGGCCAATAGAACATGGCGCAACACTAGTGGTCCACTCTACTACTAAATACCTAACTGGAAACGGGACGGTTACAGGCGGTTGCGTAGTAGACTCCGGTAAATTTGACTGGGCATCATCCAACAAATTTCCTTCATTAAGCGAGCCAGAGCCTGCATATCATGGGCTTAAGTTTTTTGAAACATTTGGTCCCCTAGCATTCACTTTTTTTGGAATTGCCATTAGTCTTCGTGACCTGGGAATGACAATGAATCCACAAGCTGCACACTACACATTATGCGGTATAGAAACACTGTCTTTAAGAATGGATCGGCATGTGGATAATGCAGAAAAGATTGCAAAGTGGTTGGAAGAAGATTCTCGTGTTGAATTTGTTTCCTACGCTGGGCTTAAATCATCACCTTACTATGAAAGGGTTAAACATATATGCCCCAGAGGGGCTGGTGGGCTTTTTACTTTTGGCGTCAAAGGTGGCTATGAGGCATGTATAAAGTTAGTAGATTCTTTAGAGATATTTAGCCATGTAGCAAACCTAGGGGATGCCAGATCCCTTATTATTCATTCTGCATCAACAACACATCGTCAACTTACTAGAGAACAGCAAGAGGCTGCAGGGGCAGCACCAGATACTGTTCGGGTCTCTATAGGAATTGAATCTGTTGAGGACTTAATTGGTGACCTTGATCAAGCTTTAGCAAAAGCAACTGCTTAATGAATGTAAATGATAAACGAATAAAAAAAATTTTAGACTCAACTAAGGTGATTGCCTGTGTTGGAGTTTCATCAAATAGAATTAGACCCAGTTATTTTGTATTAAGGTATTTATACTTTAAAAACTTCAGAGTAATCCCAATTAATCCTGTGTATGCAGGAGAGATATTGTTTGGTGAAAAAGTTTTAAGCTCCATTTCTGAGATAGACCCAGAAATAAAAGTTGATATGTTGGACATATTTCGAAAATCTGAAGCAGTGTTGCCTATCGTAGAAGACGCATTGAAGCACCTAAGAAAACTTAAAACGATTTGGATGCAGATAGGTGTTCATAATGAGGAGGCTGCAAGACTCGCATCGCAACAAGGGTTAGAGGTTGTTCAAAATAAATGTCCAAAAATAGAGTACCAACGCCTATTTGGTGAATTAAGAATGGCAGGATTTAATACAGGTGTTATTTCATCACGTTTAATTTTAAACTAAGTGATCAAAAATAATAAAGAAAATAATTACCCCTATTATGGTAAATTTTCTTTCCCTTTTGGTAAGATAGGCCTTAAAGTAGTAACACTTATACTACTCGCCAAACTCACCAGATATAAACAAATACATAACTCAGCTTAGGGACCATGACCCCAGATTTTGCGCTCAAACTATCAGAAGATCATATTGTTCTTTTACAACGTTCTATAGAACAAAAAGGATGGCAAGAAATAGGAATGGTTCCAACTGAATCTGAACAGTTGAGCCATGAATTGAACACTTTAAGTAACCAAGTTATCTCTTTGGGAGGAAATAATGCTTACGTAAAAATTATTCTTCCTCATAACCAATTATTTTTCACGAAAATGTCAGTACCAAATACAAGTGAAATAGAAGTGCAGTACGCATTAGAAAAGCAAACATCTTTAACAAATTACCTTCAATCAATCAGTATATCTCAAGGTTCTTCATTTGACGAAACAACCAGAAAAGTAGAAAGTTTAACCTACGCAATAAGTGGTCATCCACCCAATATTTCTATCATAGCAGTCTCAAAAGAGTTGTTACATGAAATAGAGCGTTTTTTTAAACAGTTTCAATTCAAAATAGCAGGGTTTACCACTATACCCCCAATTGGTTTGTTTGAAACAGAACCTAATTTAGGCTCAAATATTTTACCACCTATCTACCTGTTTAAGCCTGATAACGAGATCGTAAAAGTCATTAAAAATGACAATATTATTCTAGAACCAGCTACTGAGAAAAGTGGCCTTCCAAATCTGCACATTTCCGAAAAAAATACACTCACAGATAAATTAGATGAGATCAGTTCCTTAAATACAGTAGGTCAAGAAACTTTTCAAAAAAAGAATCCTCTTGAACTAAATTTAGGATCTTTCAAACCATTCTCTGAACTAGATGAAAGAAATGCGGCGGACTTCAGAAAACGAATCAAACGTTTCCTATTGGTAATTTTGTTAATAATACTAGGCCCAATTGTATTCATATCCATTTATTTTCTTTCTGAATTTATTGGAAATAGTAATAAAAATGAGGGAACTGAAATCCAGGAAACCACTTCATCTCAATCTAGGAATAAGGAGTTGGATTCAGAAAAAAATGTTGATGACAAGTTACTAACATCTCCAAAATTTGATAAAAAAATAGCCAAAGAACTATATAAAAAAAATGGGATTTGGCAGTTTTCTCCATTACTAGTAACTCCAAAAACTATTGAAAATAAGTACCAATCTTTTGATCCTTCAGCTGATAACATGCCAATTTTCTCTAATGCTCCAACAATAGCTATAGACGAAAATGCGTATTCAGAGGTTCCCTTTAGGGCGCCACTCTCTCCTACTTCACCAGAGAATGAATTCGAGCTGAATCTCCAAGGGTTAGTAAACCCAAGCATCGAAGGTACATTAAACCCTGACGGGATAATGATCTACTTAGGTACTACCCCAATACCTGCACGAAAACGTCCATTTGAACAAAAAGAAGAATCTAAAAATGAACCCCAGCTCAATAAACCTAGGTTACGTCCTCGCAGCATGGTTGAATTACAAGAGCGAATAAAATCAGGCCAGCTGTCTGGTCTAAAATTAATCACCCAAATGCCAGGGAAACGGACAATATTACTCGAGCAGAAAATCTTAGCTGTGATAAAAGAAAATATTAATAAGGCCTCCGTGGCAGTGGTAAGTCGAGCGTTACCAAATGGAGTATCTCCAAAAACTGTGATTCAAGCAGCTGTTGATAAAAACTCGATAAACCTAAAGCAAATAACTTTAATAGGGACATCAGGCAGAACTACAAAGGTAAAAGCTCTAATTAGGTTTCCAAACGGAACAATAGAAACAATTAGATTAGGTGATTATCTTGATGGAGGTCGCGTCCTCTCAATAAACAGTAAAGAGCTTCGATACAAAAAGAATGGTAAAACAATCACTCTCAAGATCCCCAAAAGGTGAGTTATATTAATATCCCCATAATATTTCTTTTTTACTCTCTTCTCAAATTTGAACTAAAATTATCAATTGTCTTTATAAAGAGTTAGAGTTTAGTTTTACATTTCGTTATTTTTTACATTAGGGTACGTTGCATTCATGGATAGCAGAACAAAAATAATTTTGGGGAAAACCCTCAGTTTCAAGAAAAACCCCATGATAAATGGTCTAGAGGATTCGTATTCGTTTATAGATACTGGGGCAGTCTTTATAAAAAATGGTCTCATTGAAAAAGTTCTAGATTCACAAGGTCTAAGTTTACCAGATGACGTAGAAATCATTGACTACAAAGAGAACTTAATATTAGCAGGCTTTGTCGATGCACATCTACATTATCCACAAACGGCAATTATTAATAGTTGGGGCCGTCGACTAATTGATTGGCTGAATGAATATACATTTCCTGAAGAGGGGAGATTTCATAATCTTGACTATGCATCAGAAATTGCCTCAAGATATTTTGATATTTCTCTTTCTCATGGAGTCACAACCTCGGTAAGTTACGGAACGATCCACTCCGAGAGTGTCGATGCTTTCTTTTTGGAAGCAAGAGCTCGAGGTCTGCGTGCTCTAACTGGAAAAACTTGTATGGATAGGAATGCGCCTAGCTATCTATGTGATACAGCCCAAGTTTCCTATGATCAAAGTAAAGCATTAATAGAGAAATGGCACGGGGTAGACAGACTTGGTTACGTAATCACTCCACGTTTTTCTCCCACCTCAACTCTAGAACAACTGGACGCTCTTGGTGCATTATGGAAAGAATATCCGGACTGTCTGATGCAAACCCATATTGGTGAGCAGCCTGAAGAAGTAAAATGGGTTAAAGAGCTTTTCCCAAAATCAAAGGATTATTTAGATACTTATGAAAAAAGTGGGCTTTTAGGACCGAAAAGTGTCTTTGGACATGGCATTTACCTCACTGATAGAGAAAAAGATAGAATAAAGGAAGTTAAAGCGTCCATAGTTCACTGCCCTACATCAAATACATTTATTGGGTCAGGCCTATTTGACATGAAAGGGTTATCACTTGCAGGGCAAAAAATTGGGTTAGCAACAGATATTGGTGGAGGTTCGTCCTTCTCGATGTTAAAAGTTATGGCCGCCGCCTATGAAATATCTCAATTGAGAGGTCATGCTCTTCACCCAGCAGATCTTTTATGGCTTTCAACAAGGGGTTCAGCAGAGTCGATCCACCTGGATAAAAAAATTGGAAATCTTGCTCCAGGAATGGAAGCAGATATTTTAGTCTTAGACCTTCACTCTACTACTGCCATCTCACAACGCGCAAAACAGTCTAAGAATATTTGGGAGCTCGTATTTCCTACAATTATGATGGGTGACGATCGTGCAATTAAAGATGTTTTTATTAAAGGTGAACAATGGTCGCCTAAACTAAAGTAGTTTTGGGGATAGCTCTAATTCCGCTAATAGGGTAGATATTTAACTTCCTTTGATCACTAAATTCTAAATGATCGTTTTTAAGGTATTTAAGGCCTCAGCATGTAGTTGTGAGGTCGCAGCAGCTAAAACACGTCCACCACTTTCCGCTGGACCGCCTGTCCAGCTAGTTACGTAGCCTCCAGCAGCCTTTATTACCGCGATAGGCGCTTGGATATCATAAGGTTTCAGCCCAGCCTCAATAACAATATCAATGTGTCCTAATGCCAAGAGACCATAGGCATAACAATCTAATCCGTAGCGAGTTAATTTACAGTGTCTAGAAATCCTCTTAAAACCGTCCAACTCTAGACTAGTGCCTACTTCTGGATAGGTGGAAAACAATATTGCCTCTTTTAACTTTTTAACTTTTGATACGTTGAGGTTTTTTTTCCCAAACGGACCACTAAACAGTTTTTCATCAAAGCCACCAGAAAATCTTTCATTAATGTACGGCTGATCTATAACTCCAAATATCGAAGTGCCGTTATAGTTTAAAGCTACTAAAGTACCCCATGTTGGGGTTCCAGAAATGTAACCGCGAGTACCATCAATCGGATCTAAAACCCAAGTAAAACCAGTCGATCCACTTTTATGAGGGTATTCCTCTCCTAAAATCCCATCGTTTGGCCGATTTAATTCGAGAAGTTCTCGCATAGCTTTTTCTGCTCTCCGATCAGCAATTGTTACTGGATCGAACAAAATATCCTCTTTTGAATCCACAGCTACCGAACTTACACGAAAATATTTTAATGTCTGAATTCTAGCCACATCGGCCGCCGCGTGGGTAAGTTTTATCAATTGACCTTTTTCTACTTTATTCATAACTGACCTTAAATTAAAACAATAATTCTCACGTAGCACTAATTCTTAAGTTTGAGTATTTTAAATTTGCTCTTTATATTTTAAAATATACTAACTTGTATGAGTAAGTAGTTAAAAAGGAGTCAAATTGTTATGAAAGCTATACAAGTTATACACTTTGGTGATCCTCCAGCTTTAGTAGACATTCCCAAACCTAAGCCAGGACCAGGACAAGTTCTAATTAAAATTTTTTCTTGTGGTTTAAATTTTGCTGATCTTTTAATGTTAAAAGGTACTTATCAAGAACTACCCCCTCTTCCATTTACCTTAGGAATGGAAGTTGCAGGTGAAGTTATTGAGCTTGGGCCTGATGTAAACCACCCAACTATTGGGTCGCGAATCGCAGTTTTTGGTGGGAATGGTGGGTTAGCAGAGTTTGGTATATTTTCAGCCGATCTGTGTATCAGTATACCTGAGAGCATGACGTTTGATGTGGCCTCAGCGTTTCAGGTCGCGTACTCCACAAGTCACGTAGCACTAGATTATCGGGCAAAACTTCAACCTAACGAAAACCTTTTAGTCTTAGGTGCTGCAGGCGGGGTTGGATTGACAGCCGTAGAAATAGGTAAAGTCCTGGGGGCAAATGTAATAGCAGCAGCGAGGGGTCCAGAAAAACTAGCCGTAGCAAAAAATGCGGGAGCCACTCACCTAATTGATACAGAGAAAGATGACCTTCGAAAAATAGTAAAAGAACTAGGCGGGGCAGATGTCGTTTACGACCCCGTGGGTGGAGAGCTATTTAAATCAGCTCTCCGAGCCAGCAACCCAGAAGCCAGGTTATTAACAATTGGATTTGCAAGTGGGGATATCCCCCAAATTCCAGCGAATCATTTACTCGTAAAAAATATAAATATAATTGGATTTTATTGGGGTGGTTATCAAAAATTTAAACCAACTGTTATTTCAAATAGTTTAATTAAGTTATTTGAATTGTATGTGGCCGGAAAAATTCAACCTCACATCAGTAATTCTGTAGAACTAGAAGAGACACAAAAAGGTTTAGAGTTACTTAGATCAAGAGCGTCCACTGGTAAGGTAACTGTAAGAACAAATAATTCACAAAAGTAATTTAAAACATATTTGGTTGAAATTTAAAGTTAATTTAAATTCCTGTTATACTTGAAATTTAATGAAAAATTGATCATATAGAGAATAGGTGTAAGTGTTACACAAGTAATAAATTATTTTAATGGAGAAAAAAGATGGCTGAATTTGATACAATCCGTACAGCAGGAGTCAGCTCAAGACCTTTAGCAATCGATGAAGGGCTTAAGAAACATATGAGTAAAACCTATAGCTTAATGGCTATAGCTATGCTTATCACTGGAGCAGTTGCCTATGTAGTAGGGAATAATAACGCAATGCTTTCCGTAATTTTTGGATCACCTCTTCGTT
>CAJIZW010000115.1 GCA_905181985.1 uncultured Paracoccaceae bacterium
GATAAATTGCACGACCAGGCCTTTTAAGTGGTCTAAAGTTAAGACGGTTATAAATATTATCAAGGTTGAGCTTTGAAAATATAGTATTTCCATCAAAGCCTGACCCACAACCTGTGAGAACTACAAAGCAAAGCATTATCAGGTTTTTTTTAACAAAACTAATCATTATTAATTCACTAGGATTAACAAAAGTCATCTCACCAATTATTTACAAAACAAGCAAATCGCCTTATCTATCAAAAACTTACAAAGATAAAGAGTAAATTGAACAATTATGCATATGTACCAATTTACTATTTTACTTGTTTATAATGGCAAGTTGCGCTGCGGCTAATTTTGCGACTGGTACTCGGTATGGTGAACATGAAACATAGTCCATGCCTAAGGCACGACAGAATTCAATGCTCTCCGGATCTCCTCCATGTTCTCCACAAACTGATAAGATTAAGTTCTTATTTGTCATTCTACCACGTTCACAGGCCAAAGATAACAGCTCTCCCACACCCTCACGATCAAGAATATGAAACGGGTCCTCTTCAAACACGTCTTGGCTAACATAGTTAGACATAAACCTACCCGCATCATCTCTAGATAACCCATAAGTCATTTGCGTCATATCATTCGTTCCAAAACTAAAAAAAGAAACGTCCTTTGAGATCTCTCCAGCTCTAAGTGCGGCTCTTGGTGTCTCCACCATAACACCTAGTTTATAATCTATATCTCGCCCAGATTCTTCTGAAACTTGCTTAGCGACAGAATCTATGGAAGACTTTACCAGCTCGACCTCTCTTTTTGCAGAAACAAGTGGTATCATTATTTCTGGGACAACCTTTTGTTTGCAAGATATCGCAACATCAATCACTGCTTCAAATATAGCTCGTGCCTGCATTTCATATATTTCAGGAACCGTAATACCTAACCTGACACCTCGCATACCCAGCATAGGGTTGAATTCTGAAAGACCTTCAATTCGTTCCTGCACCTCTTTCAAAGTCAAGTTCATTGCTTCCGCTAATTGTTGAATGCCAGCCCTACTATTTGGAAGAAACTCATGCAGAGGTGGATCAAATAATCGTAAACATACAGGCAAAGGCGCCATAATCTTAAATAATTCAGAAAAATCCTTTCTCTGCATAGGCAATATTCTCTCTAACGCAGTGGCTCTATCCAATGAACTATTAGCAAATATAGCTTCTCTTAAAACTGTTAGTCTTTCTTCTGCAAAAAACATATGTTCTGTTCTACAAAGCCCTATGCCTTCGACACCAAAATTATTTGCGACGCCAGCATCTTGTGGCGTATCTGCATTAACTCTAATTCCTATATCTCTGAACTCATCCGACCATTTCATTAAAGTGTAAAAACTATCCCTTAACCCTACGGAAACGAGAGGGACCTTTCCCTCCAGAACCTCTCCTGAAGTACCATCTAGTGTTATTAAATCACCTTCGACAAAGACACGGCCATCATCTGTAACTAAAGACTTTTTCTTAGGATCAACTTTAATGCCATTAGCACCTGATACACAGGGTAAACCGAGACCCCGTGCGATCACTGCGGCATGACTGGTATTACCACCACGCTCAGTCAATATCCCATTTGCCACATGCATTCCTCTTATATCTTCTGGCGTAGTTTCTCTTCTAACAAGTATACAACTCTCACCTTTTGCAGCTGACACTTGTGCCGACAACGAACTAAAAACTAACTTCCCAGTAGCAGCACCTGGACTGGCTGCTATACCTTTTGAAATTATATCCCTAATTGATCCCGGCACCACTTGCTGGTGAAGGAGATCACTCAAAGATTTTGGATCTATACGAAGCAATGCCTCTTTTTTTGATATAATCTTTTCTTTTACCAAAGCTGTAACTACTTCAACGGCTGCCAAAGCATTTCTTGGGGTAGGAATGGCGTCCAGAATAGATAACTTACCATTTTGAAGTGTAAACTCTATCTGCATCTCCTCCTTTAGTCCTTTAGAGCAATTTACACCTGCTTTTATTAATTCATTAAAAATATCTGGTTGAGTATCTTCTAAAGAAGGGCCCCTCTCATCTTTAGTTAGAAAAATAGCTGCTTTTTTATCAACTAGGGCATCTCTACCTTGTGATTGACTGAGGTAACGACCAACTTCTCTTTTTATTCCAGTATCTGACTCAAAAAATTGTATAACTCCCGCCCCGCTCTCGCCCTTCCCTAAACCGAAAACCATTCGTTGGACTACAAGACCTAGTCCAGCATTATCTGTTACCCCTTTAGAAGCTCTTAGTAATCGAGCCGAAGTTCCCTGCCAAGCTCGTGACATAGACTTCAAAACTTCTGACAACTGAGCCTCAATAGTTCGAGGAAAGCATTCAGCTATTTCTTGTTCATAAGCATCTATAGCAACTTCGGGTGTAATATTAATATAATCAAAAATTTCATCATCCAAACGCATAACTTCTATTGCAAACGATTTAATAAACTTTATGTGCAATTCTCTAGCCGCCTTACTTCCAAGGACACCAGAGTAAACTTTTTCTATCTCACTGTTCATTCCAATATTTAAAATCGTACTTGGCCCACCCCATTCAGCACTCACCGGAGAAGACCTAACAGAGATAACCGGACTACTAGGGAAACACTTTACGATCTTTTTCAGATCAATACTCTTACCTAAACCAATAGAATTTATAAGCGGCACCGACAAAGCAACAGACTGCGGAACAGGTAACCCAAGCCTTATTAATCGCTGAAGGCATTTTGCTCTAGCACCGTACATGTCTGCTTGGATATTTGACGTTGAAGTAATTAGCTCATAGTTAAAAAATTTTGACATATTCTTAATCCGACTACTCGAGTATTAAAATTTCTATTAATGTAAGCTCTTAACCCTCAATGAGACTCAAATCCGCTATCTTAGTAATTGTTGTCTTTATTCTATGTAACAAACACAATCTATTTCTCCGCACAATTGAATTCTGTGAATTTACCTTAACCACATTAAAGAAATTATCTATTGGTTTTCTTAATTCAGCTAGATGTTCAACAGCACTAGAAAAATTGTTTTTAGCCAAAGCTTTAACAACTTTATCACTAACCTTACCAAGAGCACTCCAAAGTTCATGTTCTTCTTTTACTTCGAAAAACTTTGTATCCGGGTCCAACTCATAAGAAACACCGTCATCACTTTCTGCTTTTGTTAGAATATTATTTGAACGTTTGAATCCCTGAACTAAATCTTGACCTCTTTCAGAGCTTAGTACTTCCGAAAGTGCCTTAGCCTTTAAGTAAGAAATGTAAATATCGTTATTACTATTAGCAGTCAAACAAGCATCGACAATATCATGAGTAACACCCTCATCTCTAAGAAAAACTCTAAGTCGGTCGTAAATAAAACTCAAAAGATCTTGGGCTTTTTCATCTTCTAGTGAGGTCATCTGAGAAACTAAATTGAACGAAATATTATTTTCTACTAAAAGCCTAATAACACCCAGCGCTGCCCTCCTAAGAGCAAACGGATCTTTTGAACCTGTCGGTCTCTCGCCAGCTTTCCAAAAACTAATTAATATATCCAACTTATCGGCTAAAGACACTGTAACCGATACAGGTTCTGTTGGGCACGCATCTGTAGGGCCTAGAGGAGAGTAATGCTCTCTAATAGCTTGAGCCACCTCTGCAGGGAAATCGCAAAACTTAGCATAGTAAGAACCCATTACGCCTTGGAGTTCAGGAAACTCATAAACCATCTCAGATGCAAGATCTGCTTTAGCAAAGAGTGCCGCCTGTTCAACTAACTTTTCTTTTGCACCCACGATACTTGCTAGGTCAATTGCTTTAACCTTAAGTCTTTCTACACGTTCATGTTGGTTTCCTAATTTCTTATGAAACGTAACATTTTTTAATTTTTCAATCCATGGAAGCATTCCTACATTCACAACCCGAAAATCATTTTTTAAAAAAAACTTAGCATCAGACAACCGGGCGGATAAAACCTTTTGGTTACCAGATAAAATAGCTGCCCCTTGATCTTTTGTCTCTATATTAGCAACAGTTATAAAGCCCTCAATACGATTTGTTCCTTTTCTCTTTAAGCTAAAGAACTTTTGATGTTGTCGCATAGATACCTGCAAAACCTCTGCTGGAAGCTCCAGGAATTCTTTGTCAATCTGTCCAATTAAAACAGTAGGCCATTCTACTAGACCAGTCACTTCATTCAAAAGAAGTTCGTCTTCGACAACATCAAAACCTAAAGCAAAAGCACCATTTGTTGCACTATTTTTAATTTGAGCTTTTCGTTCTAATTGATCTAAAACAACAAAAGACTTTTTTAGCTTTACCTTTAAGTCATCAAAGGAATTAACAGTAAACGGTTGATTTGCTAAAAAACGATGGCCTACTGATTTATTATTTGCAACCAAACCACCGACAGTTAGATCGACTACATTGGTTTCTGTTTCATCATAAAGAATACACATAATATTTTTTAGAGGTCGAGCCCATTTCATTTGTCCACTACCCCAGCGCATGGACTTAGACCAAGGAAAACTTTCTATCGTCATATTTAAAGTTTCAGATACTATAGTTCCAGAAGAGCGACCAAGTTTTTTAATGTTGGCAAAGAAAAATTCTCCGTTTTTAACCTTACGGACCTCTAAATCATTTTTCTTCAAGCCGGTAGAACGAAGAAATCCCAGTACAGCAGTTTCAGGGGCATCCGTTCGAGGTCCTCGTCGTTCTAAAATGGAAGGACTAGACATGTCTAAAAGACCTGAAACAACTAACACTAGCCTTCTAGGTGTAAAAAAAACAGCAGCACTCTCATAGGTTAATCCCGCATCTACCAGTCCATCTGTCATCAACTTTTTAAAATTTACACTTCCAGCCTTTTGCATGCCAGAAGGGATTTCTTCTGAAAACAGTTCTATTAAAAGATCCTTCATCTAAATACTCACTTTTTATACTTATTATTTAACTGGTGCCACGAATACGCCCGACCATCCGGGTAAAAAGCCAAGACCCTATCTATACCGATAGAAATATCCTGCTCTGACAAAATTACTTCCACTCTACCCTTTTCAATATCTAATCCCAGGTCTTTTGCTTTAAAACACGAAAACCAATGTGGAGCAGTAATGGGAACAGGATCGAGGACAGGTATAGAGAGACTTTTTATACGCCCAATATCAACTATATTAAAACAACTCCTGTATTTTAAAGGAGAATTATCTGCATCTATTCCTTTGAAATCATAAAAATCAATACTTTCAGTCGTTTTGTCTTTTCTTAATAGAACTGTAACTTTTAACTCTGGGTCGCTACCATCCAAAACAGTATAAAAATAATAAACCTGAAGATAATACAGGGAAACACCACCAAATATGGTAGAAATTAATAGTATCAAGACAACAATTTTTCCTTTCATTCTAAATAACCACCGGCTTCAGTCATCAAAAACCCGTCAGCACATGCTTTTGCCAAAGTTCTAACCCTCCCAATATACGCCTGACGCTCAGTAACAGATATAACTCCACGAGCATCTAGGAGATTAAACAAATGACTAGCTTTCAGACACTGGTCATACGCTGGGTGAGCCATGACAATACGCTTTTCAAATTTTGGATCAATCTCTTCAGCGCTCAGTATTGTTTTACACTCCTTTTCGGCATCTTCGAAATGCTGAAAAAGAATTTTAGTGTCAGCAACATCAAAATTCCATCGTGAATACTCTGCTTCTACCTGCCTAAAGATATCACCGTATTTAACATGATGTATTGAATCAGGATCGTTAAAAGGTAATTCCATTACATGGTTAATTCCTAAAACATACATAGCAAGGCGTTCTAGGCCGTAGGTAATCTCTCCAGAAACTGGCTTACAGTCATACCCAGCCATCTGTTGAAAATATGTAAATTGGGAAACTTCCATTCCATCACACCAGACTTCCCAGCCCAATCCCCAGGCGCCCAATGTAGGGCTCTCCCAATCGTCCTCAACAAAACGAATATCATGCAACTCCAAATCAATACCAATAACTTCTAAAGATTTTAGGTATAAACTCTGAAAGTCTTCGGGGGATGGTTTAATTAAAACTTGAAATTGATAGTAATGTTGCAGACGATTAGGGTTTTCTCCGTATCGACCATCAGTTGGGCGCCTTGATGGTTGAACATACGCTACAGCCCACGGTTTAGGTCCTAAAGCTCTAAGAGTAGTGGCAGGATGAAATGTCCCAGCACCTACTTCCATATCGTAAGGTTGCACTATCGCACATCCAAAATCTGACCAATACTTTTGAAGTCTAAAAATGATTTCTTGAAAACTTTTGGGTTTATTCGTTTTATTGGTCATTTTAACGCCTTTAATGTGTTATTTTTTCAATAAGGAAGACATCGATGTTGGTCAATTGCTGAAACTATTAGTTTTCTTGATGCATCATCCATGCAACCATATTACTAGAGTGTATAGATTATTAATAAGAAAATACATATAGGACAATATATGCACCGTCTCATGATTCTAAGTATTATTTATTTGTACTATACTTTTAGTTCAGTCGTGATCGCTCAATCGTTCTGGATCGAAGTTGAAACTTTCTTGAACCAGGAGGCCGCTGAAAGCAAAGTTTTTAAATATAAAAACACTGCACATACAATTAATGGATTCCAATTTAAAAATGGTTCGTACGGTTTGGCACTAGGACCATTTACAAAACAGAAAGCCGAGCAAGAAATTCAAAAACTTCTTTCAAACCAAAAAATTCCTCCTACAGCAACTATTACAAAAGACTCTAAATTTCTTTCACGATTTTGGCCAAACCAAACCTTAATTTTGAAGGAAATACTCCCCGGGATCTTACCTAAAAAAAATAAACTAGTTAATACCGTTACCTATGTAAAAAATAATATAGCGATTGAAAGAACACTTGAAGAAGTAAAAAAAAATGAGAACAATTTAACTCTACCTGAAAAAAAATATATTCAACTCGCCTTACAAAAGCTCGACTTATATTCCTCTACGATCGATGGTGATTTTGGGAAAAGAACTAGAGCAGCTATGGGGCGCTGGCAACAACTTAAGAAACTACCAATAACAAATATACTAACTTCCCTTGAACAAAAAATTCTTATCCCAAACTATGAAGAATATTTAAAAAAAATAGGATTTACGTATATTATAGAACCCAAAACTGGAATTCA
>CAJIZW010000116.1 GCA_905181985.1 uncultured Paracoccaceae bacterium
TGATGTTGTATATTCTTAAAATAATAACATTATAACAGCAGGAACCAAATGTTTATAATCTCAAAAACTAATTCATCTAATATTGGAGCATACAAATGAATTACGCAAATATGGTTAAAGCTATTAATCATCCTATGATTGATATGCGAAGCGATACCGTCACCAAACCAACGCGTGGTATGTTAGATGCCATGGTAAATGCTTCCGTCGGTGATGACGTCTATGGAGATGATCCCACTGCAAACGAACTCCAAGAATTTGCAGCTAAATTACTTGGAAAAGAAGCTGCTTTATTTTTAGCAAGTGGCACTCAATCAAACCTATGCGCAATGCTAACACATTGCCAACGAGGTGATGAAATAATAACAGGTGAACATTATCACATTTTTGACTCAGAAGCTGGAGGTGCCTCAGTTCTGGGCGGCATCATGTTTGCTCCACTCTCAAGTAATAGTAAGGGTAGCTTAGAAATTAGTGATGTTATAAAAAAGATTAAGCCTAACGACTCCCACTACGCAATCACAAAAATGTTGTCCCTAGAGAACACTCATGACGGTATGGTTCAAACTGTTTCTGAGATTAATGATCTAGCAAACTGTGGTAAGAAACATGGACTCGTTGTTCATCTTGACGGGGCAAGGTTAATGAATGCAACAGTTAAGCTTGGTATAGATGTTTCAGACATGCTTAGAAATATAGACTCAGTTTCATTATGCCTTTCCAAGGGGCTTGGTGCGCCTATGGGTACAATTTTGGCAGGTTCAAAGACTTTTATAAAACAAGCCCATAGAAATAGAAAACTTTTAGGCGGTGCCATGCGGCAAGTAGGGGTAATGGCCGCAGCCGGATTATACGCCTTAAAAAATAATGTCGAAAGGATGAATGTCGACCACCAGAATGCGTTAAGGTTGGCAGAGCAACTAAACCAATTTCCTAATATTAACGTTAATATTGATATGGTTGAAACCAACATGATATTTATGGACATTAAAGAAGGGATTGCTGAAAGCATGCGAAACCACCTGCAAAATAAAGGTATTTTAATTGGTCCAGGAAATAATAAAATTCGGCTTGTAACCCATCTTGGTTATGGCCACGAAGAAGGCGATCTTGTTATTAATGAGCTAAAAGACTTTTTTTATTAATACAAAACTGGATACCTCATGGGGACTAGATGAATAATATTCACTTCTTTGATAAGTATTTAAGACCATTTTTTGGGTCACTAATAGTATTAAACCTCATTCATCAAGTTTTTTCATCTGGCACTTCAATAATAGACTTTACGCTGTTTGAAAATTTTTACAAAATATCGATGATATTATTTATAGTTGAACTATGTCTACGGTTTTACTTAGAGCGTAAGCTGACATTTTTGAGCACTCTTGATGCCATTGTCCTAATAAATTATTATTTCGTAGGTATCTTAGACTTTAGAATGTTACGCCTATTTCGTGCATATTCCTCTTTTAGTAATCACGAAATTTTATTGCCCTCAAACATTTTGATTAAGACAGTATATAGACAACGATACGCTCTATTAGGTTCGCAAATCATGGTTGTTTCTGTTCTTTTAGTTTTTTCAACATTAATCCATTTCTTAGAAAAGGACTTATACCCAGAGGCATTTGGGAGTATTCTTTCTTCAATGTGGTTTGGCATCACTACGTTAACAACAGTAGGTTATGGGGATATTACACCGGTCACTAGTCTTGGCAAACTGTTGGCATCACTAACAATGTTTTTGGGGATAGGTATTTTTGCCTTACCAGTAGCTATCTTAGCATCTACTTATTACGAAGAAATTCAAAAAAGAAATTTTCTTATTTCCTTAGAAACAATATCAAATATACCTCTTTTTGAAAAGCTTCCACTTGGTGCAATTGGAAAAATTAACTCTAAACTCCATGCTGCTTTGTTACCTGCTGGAAAAACAATTATTACTAAAGGAGATGATGCTGACGCAATGTATATAATTGAGTTTGGGTCAGTAAAAGTTGAACTAAGCGATCCTATTACTTTAGGTCCAGGTGACTATTTTGGAGAGAGGGGCTTATTAAAAAATGAAGTTCGCAATGCATCAATTACCTCTGTACAAGAGGTCAAATTACTTAAGTTAAAAAAAGAAGATCTCCTAGAACTTATGTCAGAACATGCACATTTATTTGAAGAGTTAAGTGCAGTCAGTGAAACACGTTCTGGATAGATTAAACTCCTGCGAACCGCCGAACTACATTTCTTAACATCTTAGAAACTCCATTATTACCATTGTTATAATTCAGGCTTCCACAAAAACAAATGGAACCTACAGAAAAAATTTCTCCTCCATTTGGTAATTTACCATAAACTATTTCAGCCCTTATAAGATCAGCCGGATCTTCTCCAGTAACGGTATTAATATGACTCAGAAGTTCCTCTGGTACGGTTACAAAACTATCACTATGATTTTCACTTCTAGCTAGTATAAAAGTTCCCTCAGGCGTTCCTAGAGCGAAGTCAGCACGATCTAATTCAAAGCCAGCAGCCCCTCCACCGCTTAAACCATAATCCCCAAGCTTCTCCTCTGTCACACCCTCAAAAACCCAATCAGCTTCTAGTTTATAGCTATCAGGCATCCGCCGATAATACGAACCCTCAAATAAGCCTTGAGCAGAAAAACCAACTCCAGCTAATTTTTGTGGTGGTCGACCATTTCTTCGCCACAAGCCGCCATACTCACCATCCAATTGGTGATAAGACTCTCCTGGTGCAGTTGCCCAGGCTCGAATGCCCCCCTCTGCCCTACGCAGTTCAATTACACCCGGTAAAGATGGTATTCGTGCAATCTTCCAGTAAAATCCATTCCCACCTAAATAGATAAATTTACCACCTTGATCTCTATATGACTGCAAGTAATCCAACATACGAGACGTATGGTATTCTGGGTGAGAACCCGTTATTATTGTGCTATAGCTAGATATTAAGCTTAAGCCTTCATTGTCTAAATCCTCATCAGTAATTACATCAAAATCAATATCTGAATCTTCAAACCAATTTAACAAATGTGAATCTGCGGAGAAATGTCTTAAACCTGACCCCGCATTATCCATAAATGTTAAAAACCCAGGACGATGAGTCAAAACAGGACGAAGCCTTGATGAAATAGAGGTTCCTGTTCCATCTGGGTGGAAATTATAGGTCGATTGACCATAACTAGGATAATCATCAGGATTATGGAGATTTGCCCCCCAGTCTTTCATACGAATTCGCATGTCCTCATCACAATTCCCCCGAGCATGGTTGGCGTAAGCTTGATACGTAAATGTCGATGCCAGGTAACATACCTTATTCTTTTTTTTGCCATTAGAAGGTAATACATAAAATGGAAGAATATCTTCATTAACTCCCTGCCTGAGACGAAGTCCATACACCCCACTCCTTGCATAAGTTGGAACTTTGAAGGAAAAATCTGTATCCCAACCGCAATCATGCAAGTCATCTTCATGAAAATGTATTGCTGCATATTCGCGTGGACAATCCTGCCAGTGCATAAATCTTCCTGTCCAATTTATACCCCGCATTCCACGATAAGGTATATTTACTAATCGACCACCCAGTCCCCTGGAACCACGATCTACTAAAGCCTGAGTTCCTATCCCGATTGAGAAATCCCACCAAGCTACTATTTCACCATGCCCTGCTTCGTCTGGGAGTACAGGCGGGCATTCACTTACTGGTAATTTAGCATAGATAACTGGGTCTTCTAAACGTCCATTAAAATGATCGGCAGATTGATTATCTGTTTTTTTTGCAGCAAAAGTTAATCTTGAACACTCAGCTACCCTATTTAACTCCACATTACGCTCTTGGACACTTAAAGCTCCGTCAGATTTACTTTGGCAACCAAGAAGTAAGCGGCCCTCCAAAACATCGTAACCTGCCCAAATATGGTACCAAGACAAGCACCTCATTGGAATAGTAACTGATATGCTTTCAACCAGACCACCAGTTGATTTATAGCTAAACTTTATCTCCTTATTATCTATTTCCAGCACCCATCCATCCCCAACTGTATTTTGAGACGCAGCCAAAACTGATGATGAATTTCTTAAAATTCCTGGTTGTATTAAAAGTCCAATTAACATTCTTGGCGCAGTAAAACACGGACTCGCAGGTACTTCACCATAAGACCCTAAATCAATACACTGACTCCGAGCTGGATAAATTCCTGCAAGTTCAAAATTTTGAGTCTCATATCTTAACCCTGGCCCTTCAGGATTAGGATCAGCACATATAATTCTTACTACATCTGCTTTATATTTATCTACACCCTGAGCGCTAACTTTAACATCAAAGCTATCACCTGGCCTACCAGAAACATTATCTAAATAACCAGTTATAGGCAAATATTTTGAATATAGATTTTTGTTCACTATTAAATCCTGACTGTTAAAGGCGGGCTTTTTTTACCTTAGACATTTCACACCAAAAATCTGCAAGTGCAGAGAAATCTTTACTTCCCCACCCATTAGCTCGTGCCAAGCTCATACTTTCTCGCGTCGAAGCCGCAATTGGCATTGGAATTTTTCCTTTATTTGCACTCTCGATTATTAGAGACATATCTTTATGTGCTAAGTCGATAGAAAACCCAGGTTCAATATCATTTTTAAAAACCTTTGAAGCGAAGTTTATCTTTAACTGGCCATTTGTGGCTGTTGTTCCATGAATAACACTCAAAGTTGTTTCTAAATCTAGACCAAATCGTTGCGTTAAAGCAATAGCCTCTGAATTCATTTGAACCGATGAAAGAACTAAATAATTGTTAATTAACTTAGTGCGTGTGCCGGTACCCGGCCCACCACATCGTAATATAGTTGTTCCCATGGCCTCGAGTGCCGGTTTTATGGTTTCGAAAGCCTCATCTTCTGCTCCGACCATAAAAAGACTTTCACCGCTATCCGCGTGTTGAGCTAGACGTCCAATAGGTGCATCTACAAAAAAGCACCCCCGGAGCTTGGCTGCTTTTGCTATCTTATCAGTGGTTTCAGGTAACACTGTAGACATATCCATTAATAAGGTCCCTTTTGGCATTGTATCCAAAACACCACCTTTTGCTAAAATCACTTCTTCCACTTCCGCAGGACCCGGTAAAACAGTTATTATGATAGTGCCATATTTTATGGTATCATTTGCATTACTGGCCTGCCTACAGTTGTTAAATTCTAAGAATGGCTTCATTGCATCATCTTTGATATCATATATTGCGAGCTTAAACCCTTTCCGGGCCATATTAAGAGCCATTGACTGCCCCATCCGACCTAATCCAATAAACCCTATCTCTGACATTATTCTCTCCTAATTTTATAAGGCTAAATGCCTTTTTGAACTTTTTGGATGACGTATAATTACTCAAAATAGCTGATAGAATTATTACTCTCTCAACTTACTTTCAACAAAGGCCTACTTCTTAGAGCTAAAGTTATATCTAAAGGTACAACAGTCTCCTCCAGACATGATTGTTTTCTCTCTAACTAAAGTAGCATCTGGATTAAAACCCTCAATCAATGCATAGTCTCTATTACAAGACAAAGTTGCGCCTAACTCCTTAATACCCAAGGACTCATACATTTCAGCATATCGACACCTTACAACATTAAAATTTAACGTAGTTTGATTTTTTTCAATTATATCAATCTCTAATGCATTGTCTTGGGTCCAAAACTCTAACGTCTTTAAAAATGCGTCTACATCATTTCCATACTCGTTAGCTAAATTTTCTCCCTGTTCTCTTGAGAGTGCTATTATTTTTTTTCTAATAACTTCTAATACTTCTTCTTTTCCGAAACGGTCATTAAGTGCATCCATTATTGGAGCTAAAATACGAGCCTCTGTTTCTCTTCGTTTTAACACTCCAATTTCTTGAGTAATGCGATCGGTGTTAGTGTTATTCATGTTTTACTGCTTTCATCTAATAAAGAAAATTTATAGCCTCATTTCAAAGCATAACGGTTAAATTGTGTTATTGTCAAAAAGCAAAATAAAAAGATCAAGATCTTTACTATCGAAAAAAAACATAGTTTAAATTTTTAATTCCTAGATTTAGTTTAATAATACACTTTATACATACTTTACCAAATGACTTACTCTGAAAGAGGTTAATGAAAGAACATAAGAAAAAAGATCCATTGCTAGAGCCCTATAAATTAGCCGGAATGGAGCTTAAAAACCGTATAGTAAGCACTCCACATGCACCAGCATTAGCAGATAACGGAATGCCAAAAGAACGTTATCAACTTTATCATCTTGAAAAAGCAAAAGGTGGTATAGCGATGACTATGGTGGGTGGTTCATCATGCGTAAGTCCAGATTCTCCATCTGTTTTTGGACAATTAAATGTAAGTACAGATGAAGTAATTCCGTGGTTTAGAGATTTCTCAGATCTAATACATAAAGAGAATTGCAAAATGATATGCCAAATTTCTCATCTAGGTCGTCGCACCACTTGGAATGATGGTCACTGGCTCCCCATCATCGCTCCATCTCGTATACGAGAACCCGCTCATAGAGGTTTTCCAAAAATAATGGATCGCCACGATATCAAAAGAGTTATATCTGACTATGTAGCAGCAGCTAGGCGTTGCCGAGACGCAGGCTTGGATGGGATTGAGGTGTTGCAAAATGGGCATCTTCCCGGACAATTTTTGTCTCCTGACACAAATTTTAGATTAGATAATTACGGTGGTGAATTCTTAAATAGAATGCGTTTCATTAGAGAATTATATGAAGCATTACGCAATGAACTCAAAGAAGATATTGTGATTGGTGCTAGGGTCGAAATGGACAGCAAACTAAAAGAAGGCCTACAGCCAGACGAGGCACTTCGAGCACTTGAAGTTATTGAATCTGATGGCACCATTGACTACTTTAATGTAAATGTGGGTAGATCAGATACTGAGTATATGCTTGCTAGCTACGCTGTTCCTGCAATGTTTCAAAAATTATCACCTTGGTTGCAATTAGCGGGGTATTTTAAATCAGAGCTTGCGACTCCTATAATTCACGCTGCTCGAATTTCTGACTTAGCGACCGCTAGATATGCTATATCTGAAAACCTATTAGACCTTGTTGGAATGACAAGAGCACACATCGCTGATCCTCACCTGGTAAGAAAGCTGATAGCAGGTGATGAAAATAGGATTAGGCCTTGTGTAGGTGCAGGGTACTGTATTGATCGCATCTATGGTGAAGGGGAAATGCTTTGCCTTCATAATGTAGCTACCACCAGAGAAAAATCAGTTCCCCATTTAGTACAAAAATCAAATACCCAAAGTAAGGTAGTAATAATTGGTGCAGGTCCAGCAGGCCTAGAAGCCGCTCGAGTATGTGGTGAGCGAGGTCACAAGGTCATATTAATCGAAGCCGCAGCAACTCTTGGTGGCCAAGTCAGACTTGCGTCAATGGCAGAGGTCCGTAAAGATCTTATTGGAATAATTGATTGGTTGGAGACAGAGGTTGAACACTTAAATATTGAAATAAGACGACAACAATATGCAGATGCAAATTATATTATGAAAGAAAATCCTGATATCGTAATAATTGCTACTGGTGGAATCCCTGATCTTGAATACATAAAGGGGTTAGAGGACTGTTTTAGTACTTGGGATGTGTTGTCAGGACAGGCTCTTCTTAATAATGTCGGATCGTCAAAAGAATCTGAAACTAATACGGTATTAGTTTATGATGATCATGGCCAACATCAAGCTGCCTCTACCGTAATTGAGATTGCTAAAAGAGGTTATCGCGTAGAAGTGGTAACACCAGATAGGCATATGGCAGCTGAAATGGGATCATCTAACTTTCCTATGTATATGAAAAATTTTAAAGATTATGCTGTGACTGTAACACCAGATTTTCGATTAGTTGATGTCTCCCGCTCCGGTAACAAGTTAAAAGCTAGGTTTTCTAGTGATTATGGGGGCCACGTCACAGAAAAATTAGTAGATCATATTGTTATAGAACACGGCACCATTCCAATGGACGAATTATACCAAGAGTTATGTAGCAAATCAATAAATGATGGCGTAACTGATATCCCCTCAATTATTGACAATCAGAGGCAACCATATAAAGAATCTAAAATAGCAAGTTTCAACCTCTATCGAGTTGGAGATGCTGTTGCTAGTCGCAACATTCATGCCGCCATTTTCGATTCTAGGCGTCTATGCCAAAATCTCTGACTGGAAAGAAGATAATAAAATACATCTCAAGTGTTACAAAAATAAAAGGGAACGTATAACGTGAGTCATCTCAACCAAGTCAATACACATAAATAGACTTTACTAAAAAGATAACTAAGAAACGAAATACATTTTACTACTTAAAAAACTATAACTTAAGAAAAAAAGGATATAATTTAATGCATTATGACAGTATACTAAACAATCACGGTCTTCCCCATGATCCTTTTAAGGCTATAGTCGCTCCAAGGCCTATCGGGTGGATAGGTAGTGTCAGTAAGTCCGGTGTGAAAAACTTAGCACCTTATAGTTATTTTAATGCAGTATCAGACAAACCACATTTCGTGATGTTCGCGTCAACAGATATAAAAGACTCTATCACCAACGCAGAAGAGACAGGCGTATTTACTGTCTCTTTAGCAGTAGAAGCTTTATTCGACAATATGAACGGTAGTTCTGTGGCTGCCAGCTCGAACGTAGATGAATTTAAACTAGCCGGATTAACTCCACAAACAGGAAAGTTCGTAGATGCTCCATTCGTATCAGAAAGCCCAGCCGCACTTGAATGTCGATATTGGAAAACTATCGATTTCCCCGGTTCTGACCGAACAAAAGGGACAGGAAGCTATGTCGTTTTTGGTCATGTAGTTGGTGTGTTTATTAATGAAACATTTATTAAAGATGGACTATTTGATACCGCTGCTGCCCGACCTTTAGTTAGATTAGGTTATATGAACTACGGAGTAGTTGGCTCAGAAAACACATTCTCAAAGAACAGGCCTACATTAGATAAAGACGGCAATCTGGAAAAAGTAAAAGACTGGGACGGAAAATATAGGTAATTATATAAAAAATTTGAAAATATAAAGATTTTAACAAAATAGTTTTTTAAGAAGGAAATAAAATGCCAATAATAAGGGTAGAGATGTTTACAGGTAGGACTGATGAACAAAAAAAAATATTAGTTAAAGAGTTAACAGATAGCTTTATTAAATCTTGTGGGGGAAATCGCGAAGCTGTCGACGTGATAATAACTGACATTGAACAAAAAAATTGGGGTAAAGCAGGTGAACTTTATTCAAACAAAATTAATAAATAAGTTAAATATTTTTGATAGGGACGGCATTGGAAACAGCAAAGTGTTGCTCTAAGATATTTGCAAAAGCCAGTAATTTATTCTCTTGTCTAGGCTTTCCTACAATTTGAATTCCAACTGGCAAACCAGCATCTGTAAAACCACAAGGCAAGCTAATAACTGGGCAAGATGTCATGGTAAGTGCAAAAGTAATCGCAAACCAATCGATGTAGGTTTCACAAATCACTCCATCAATTTCAGTAATAAATGGTTTATCCACATCAAAAGGAGTAACTGAAGTTGTTGGACAGATTAAAAAATCTGTTTTTTTAAAAAACTCAACCATACTAAGCATTATTCTTTTTCTTACAATTTCGGCTTTAATAATATCATCATTACTTACTTCGTAGCCTAATTCGACGTTTTTAACGATATCTGATAGAATTTCTGATCTATAGTTTTTAACTAACTCTCCCATCATCGATGCAAGCAAAACTCCTCTGAGAGTTTGAAAGCCCTCTAATACTCCAGAAAAATTAGGGATTTCATCAGTTATATCTACGCCCAAATCTTTGGTCTTTAAAATTGCTTTTTCTGTCGCTGACCTTATCTCTTGAGAGACTGGTAAAATCCCTAAATCTTGACTAAAGGCTACTCTGTCAGGTAAAGGAAATTTGTCTAATTGGTCTATAAATAAACCAGAGTGGGGCTCAAATGACAAAGGGTCTTCAAGCGAATATCCAGCACCCGCATCCAACATCAAGGCCACATCTTTAACGGATCTAGCCATTGGGCCCTCTACCCACAGAGTATCAAAGGGTTGCAACCTTTGACCGCGAGGGACAACCCCAATACTAGGTCGTAAACCAACAACATTATTGAAAGCGGCAGGAGTCCTAAGACTTCCGCCAAGGTCATTTCCGGTAGCCAGCCAAACCTGGCCACTAGCTAATGCTGCAGCAGATCCTCCCGAAGAACCGCCTACAGTTTTCGTTAAATTAAATGGGTTCTTCGTCATACCAAAGTTAGGATTAAAAGTATGGCCACCTGCCCATTCCGGTACGTTTGACTTACCCACTGGGTTTGCCCCATTTTCTTCTAGCTTTGCGATTGTGGCATCAGATTTTTTAGGAATGTTATCTTTAAAAATTTTAGAGCCATAGGTAGTTTTGACTCCTGCAAGATCATTATAGTCCTTTACTACAATGGGAAGCCCTAACAGACTTTTAGGATTCTTAATTTCTGCTTTAATATTCATTTTTTTGGCTTTTTCTATAGCCCTATCAAAACACCTTATTGGAATAGCATTTACCTTAGGATCCACCTCTTCTATTCTGTCTATTGAAGCTTGAACAACCTCAAGTGGGCTTACTTCACCTGAACGTAATAACGAAACAACCTCGTGGGCTGGTAATTGCCAAATTTTTGCATCTGTCATTAAGAATCCTCCGTATATAACTTTTGAATAATAGGGTCATTTAAAACTAAGAGATATCTGAAAAAATTCCGTATCCTTCTTTTTCGGCTTTTTGAAAAACAAAATCAGCACATGCTAAATCCTGTGCAGCTATTCCCATTGAACGGTACAATGTAATATCACTAGGAAGTAATCGACCTTTCACTTTGCCTGACAAAACCTCACCGATTTCGCCAAGAATGTGACTTTTATCAAACGCTTTAGAGTTTACACCATCTATAATCTCTTTGGCCTGAGCTAAAGCTGAAGGCCGATAGTCAACAAACAACTTTGACTTTAAAACCATAGATTCATCTATTTCCTGAAAGATTGGAATAGAAGCACCAACAGCATTTACATGAGTACCGTTAGTAACCCACTCTCCAAATAAAATAGCCTCCTTAGACGACGTTACAGTGCACACTATGTCAGAACCTTTTATACCATCCTTTACATTTTGGAATGCTGTAAATTTTATGTTTGGAAAGCGGCCCTCCACTTTATTTAAAAAGTCTTTAGCACGGGTCATCTCTCTACCAACAATATTAATTTTTGTTATATCCCTTACTAACAATATAGCTTCTATATGTGCTTCAGCCTGTTCACCAGTTCCAATAATTGTGAGTTTAGAAGATTCAACTCGTGAAAGCACTTTTGTTGCTACCGCAGTCGCAGCAGCTGTCCTAACAGCCGTCAAAGCGTCTGCATTAATGGCCGCCGATGGAGTTCCCGTTTCAGGATCAAATAAAATTACAACTCCAATATGGGAAGAAAGTCCTTTTGAAGGGTTTTCAGGGAATAAACTGAGAACTTTAACCCCGTACAATCCGCCTTCACTTAAAACCCCTGGCATTATACCAAGTCTATTAGATGAGCCGACATCTATTACATTTCTAAGTGGTAAAATACACTTACCATCGGATACAGAGATCATAGTTTTTTCTATGACCCTAATTGCATCACTCATAGAAAGTAGTTCAAAAACATTTTTTGATGACAAAGAAAGAATATCAATTTCTCCTTATAAAATTAATTCAGCTATTTTTGCGGCTATCTAAAAATCTTCTCCGTTTAATATTCTTGAAAAAGTTGTCATATCTATATTTCCACCAGAGATAACTGAAACTATATTTAATCCAGAAAATTCTGGCCTTAAGGCTGCCGCTAGAGCAACTGCCCCAGCCCCTTCAGAGATTAGATGGGCATCTTGAGCCAAAGTTCGTAATGCCTTGGCTGTCTCTTTGTGGGATACCACTATTACATCGTCAACTAATGCATCAAGTAGCGGCCACATTTTAGGTAACACACTGGTGGACCCAATTCCGTCTACCCAGCTAGGTCCACGCGAAACCTTCACTGGTTTTCCAGCAAGCTTGGCTGAAAACAAAGGTGTCGAACTCTCTATTTCACAAGCAATTATTCGCGGTGTTTTACCAAGTGCTTTCATAGCTAACGCAATCCCCGAAATCATGCCTCCTCCCCCAACTGGCACAACAACTACATCCACCTGAGGAAATTGTTCAACAATTTCAAGCCCAATACCACCATTTCCCATTATAACTGAAAGCTCTTCTACTGGGTGAATAAATAATCTATCAACCCCAGGTGACCGAGTAACCATTACATCCCACCAATCATCAAATGAAACTGTATTTACGGTCGCACCAAGCTTGTGCAGTGCCTCTAATTTCACGATAGACGCTGTGTCTGGTGCAATAACATGAACTGGAAGACCACGTGACACAGCTGCCTGAGCAACACCTTGACCAAAGTTTCCCGCACTTGCTGTTACTACGCCATTACGGAGAGCGTCTTTATTCGCTGTCTCGATCGCGTTTGCTCCAGCTCTAATCTTAAAAGACCCTAAAGACTGCAAACATTCTGCTTTAAGCATTAAATTTCTGTCAGAAACACCTAAAGCTAATAATGGTGTTGTGACTACATCTTTAGAAACACGCAAAGCAGCTGCTTTAAAATCAGACAGTTTTGCATTAAAAGCATCATAAGAAATTGTACGATCAGTCAAAAAATATTTCCACTCATAAAAACCATTAATTTTATATGTGGACTATATATAAAATAACCACAAGGATATCTAATCTCCTACTAATATCGACAAAGATATAGTTGGTCTTATACGAAAATCAAGCTCAATATCATTCTAAGTTTTTCATCTTTTTTAAAAAGTTTAAATTGAACTTATGCTTCAATAAAATAAAATACTTACAGCGGTAATTCAGTACTATCCTTGAGGTCTTCCATAACAAAGCTCGCAGAAACGTTTGAAATAGGCACTTTAGAAATCAATCGCTGATAAAACTTATCATACGCCCTGACATCACGAACTCTTACTCTTAAAATGTAATCTAAGTCACCACTCATACGATGTGCTCCCATAATCTCAGGCATTTCGGTAATTGCTGCGCGAAACAAACCTAACCACTTAGGATCATGAGAATTAGTGCTTATAAGAACAATGACCATCTGTCCTAAATCAAGAGCCTCTGCATTAACAATTGCAACTCTCTTATTAATAATTCCGTCGTCCTCTAAACGCCTAATTCTTCTCCAACACGCATTTCGCGAAAGTGATATTCTTTCTGATATTTCTTCAATGCTGAGGGACGCATTTTTTTGTAACTGTTTTAGGATTTTAATATCATTTATATCTAATTTTTTCATAATTATAAATTTTATCTCATTAATTCTAATTTTAAAGGAACTTTATACCATAATAATAAAATTGTTAAGTATTTCATACCCATGTAATAATTAAATATAATAAAAATTCAGTTATAAAGGCCTTTAATAAATAGGATTACCTCTATATCCGGAATATAATTCGTATAAAGGTACCACTGAATGGAAAAATTTGATTATATTATTATAGGAGCTGGATCAGCTGGTTGTGTCTTGGCCAACAGACTAGGTAAAAACTTAGCTGTTAAAATCTTAATACTTGAAGCAGGCCCAATGGATTACAACTTGCTTATTCATGTTCCTGCCGGTGTTTATAGTGTATACAAAGACCCTAAAATTAATTGGAATTACAAGACTGAGGCAGAGCATTTTGCGTCTGATAGAAGTATAGATACGCCTAGAGGAAAAGTTATAGGTGGTTCTTCATCGATAAATTCAATGGTATATATGCGGGGTCACCCACTAGACTATGATAGCTGGAAATCTAAATTTGGATTGAAAGATTGGTCGTTTGATCAATGCCTGCCTTACTTTAAGGCAGGTGAAAATTCTGATCGTGGTAGTGACGACTGGCGCGGTGACAGTGGCGACCTGGGTGTTTCAAAAGGATCCTTTAAAAACCCACTATTTGACGCATTTGAAGAGGCCGGGAAAGAATCCGGGCAAGGGCACTCAAACGATCTAAATGGTTTCAATCCAGAAGGGGTCGCTAGGTTAGATGCAACAAAAAAAAATGGGCGTCGATGTAGTGCGGCAGTTGCCCATCTTCGTCCGGCATTGGCTAGAGGCAATGTCAAACTTATCACCCGAGCTCATGTAGACAAGATAATATTTAGTGGCGTTACTGCTCAAGCGATCACATATCGTCACAAAGGAAAGCTACATACGATAGATGCTGAGAAAGAAATCATTCTGTCTGGTGGAGCCATTAACTCACCACATATTTTAATGCTATCAGGCGTCGGTCCTTCGGACCATCTGCTTAAGCATGGTATTACCCCAGTAATAGACTTACCTGGCGTTGGACAAAACTTACAGGATCATGCAAAAATTGAATTACAGTATGAGTGCAAAAAAAGCTTTCCTATTCAAAAAGTTGACTCACCTATCAATAAATTAGCTGCTGGGATTCAGTGGATTTTTACCCGCACTGGTATTGCAGCTTCGAATATTTGGGAAGCCGGTGGCCTTATTAAAAGTAATGATAAAGCACCCTACCCTGACCTAATGTATCATTTTGCACCAATAGGGTACGAATATAAAGAGACTAAAATCTATTTAAGGCAGGCTTTTGCATTACTTATTGATCAACTGCGCCCCCGAAGCACTGGCTCCGTAGAGCTTAAATCATCCAACCCTAACGACAAGCCATTAATAAATTTTAATTATTTGAAAGACCCTAATGACATAAAAGATCTTCTAAATGGTGTTAAAAAAGCTCGAGAACTTGTGGCACAAAAGTCGTTTGATCCGTTTCGTGGAGCCGAGATTGCACCAGGGCCGTCTGTAAAAACTGATACTGAAATTAAAGCATGGCTCAGAGAAACCGTTGCAACTGATTACCATCCAAGTTGCACCTGTTCCATGGGGCACGGAAAGCAATCAGTTGTTGATGAAAGGTTTTGTGTACATGGTCTCAAAAATTTAAGGATTGTTGATGCCTCCGTAATGCCAAAAATTATCTCCGCAAATTTAAATGCACCTGTTCAAATGATAGCTGCGCGAGCTGCAGACATGATTTCTGGCGACAATCAAAAGAAACCCTTAAAAGTGTCCTTTGCATTTGAGAGCTAATTAAAGTTTATTCTTTACATAAAGAATTTATCCATGTTTTTAAAACTGCTCCATCTAAATGGTTTCCGTCACATAAATAATCAACAAGATTAAAGTGATGCGCGCCAGCACAGACGTGCAAAGTAACATCATCACCACGTTTGGTCAAAAGATTGGCCATTATCCAAGATTGATCAATCCACGCTGACGGCTCATCTCCTCCAGCTGAGATATAATATTTCGGTCCTAATAATGGAGGAAAATTTAAGCAATCAAGTTTGTTTACTTCGTCATCTGACAAATGCACATCGTCCTGTATAGATATTTCTTGAATAAAACCTAATTCAAATACTCCCGATAGAGCTACTATTCCTACCAACTTTTTCCTTATTACTGGTTCATGGGACAGATGCATCCCTAAATGCGCTCCTGCTGAATGGCCTAACAAAACAACTTTTTGATTAAACCCCTTAGCCTCTAAGTACTCCATAACATGACTAATGCCGATGCCTAACGTTTTAACGATTGAAGTTAGAGTTACTTCAGGGCAAAGCGGGTAATTTATGTTTACTACTCCAAATCCACTTTTTATAAGGTCAGCTACATGACTATCCATACCAGACTTGTCAAAAGCACGAAAATACCCCCCATGAATATTTATTATTATTAATTTGTCTGAACTTTTTACGTGACAGTCGTATTGCATTAAGGGATGATCTCCATAAGCAATGTCGAAATTGCCCTCAAGCTCCACTCTACGCTCATCAGATGCAGCCTCCCAACCGGCTAAAATTGTAGTAATTTCCTCTCCAATTGCAGCGCGAGGATTAAATTGCTTCTCAAGGTCTGAATGAGACCATTTTTTCCATGTCATGTTGTTTCCCTTTTCAGTTATATTAAATAATTCTTTTTAATATGATGACGCGCTCATTCCATCTGTGGCAGGGTCAGCTCCACCATCTAGCTCACCGTTAACTATCCGAATTGCATGTACCCAGGCGAAAGTATGGCTCTCCGGCCTTCTTACAACTTCATAATTGTCAGATTTTAAACTAAATTCTGTTGATCTAAATATACGATTAGAAAGCTCTATAAAATTAGATGTAGCAGCGAACCTTGGAGCGCTTACAGCTTCTTGGGCATTCATTCCAAACACAATGACATTCAGTATAACCTGCAAATTTCCCATCGTAATATAAGTAGCACCTGGTGCACCTAAAATTAAATATGGAACATCATCTTTAAAGATTATAGTTGGTGAAAGTGCCGTAAAGCGAGCCTTTCCAGGAGCCAACGACCCAGGGCGGTCTGGCCTCGGATCAAATACGGTCATCGCGCCATTATACATAAATCCAAGGCCCTCAGTAACGACTCCAGAAGGCTGACCAAGAGTATGGGTCATTGTCACACAATTCCCACCCACATCAGCCAAGACAAGTTGGGTAGTGCACTTGCTTTCGGGGTTACCTTGATTAACCCTGTTAACAACCGCTCGATCCCCTCGTTTTATTTTTTCTGCGTGGGTTTTAGCATAACCCTTAGATGTTAGTTCGTCAGTAGGAACAGTTGTAAATTTAGGATCTCCAACCTTAGTGTCTTTATCTATTGTAGCAATCTTCATAACTTCAGAGACCACTTTTATATATTCCACTGAATTATGGCCCATGTTTTTAAGATCAAACTCTTCTAAAATGTTCAACATTTCAACTAGCATAATACCTCCACCAGGAGGATTATTTGTTGCAATTTTATAACCACAAAAAGTACCCCATAGAGGTGGGTTTTCTTCCGGCATACATTCCTGAAGGTCCGCTAAAGCTAACAAACCTCCATTTTTTTGCATATCCGATGTAATTTGCTGCGAGATTTCTCCTGAATAAAAATGGTTAATTCCATAATTTCCAATATCTTGATAAACCTGTGCCATATCAGGGTTCAATAAAAGATCACCGACCTTCTTAACCGATCCGCTCTCATCACAATAGATTTTTCGGGTTTCTTTAAACTTATTTACCATACCAATATTAGGATCACGGCCTGCAGTCGCAGGCTTATTCCAGAAGGAACTCATGTGCGGCCTTATAAGTACTCCATTTCGACAATACTCAATTGCAGGTTGAATTAGTTCTTTTAAAGATTGAGTTCCATATAAATTTAATATGGTATCTAAAGTTGCCAAAGTTCTCGGAGTGCTTATAGAACCATATCCAAACTCATTCTCTCGACCAGATAAAATAAATCCCCAGCCATCTTCGGCTTCTCGTTCGATAAGACTTTCCCACATATCAGATTTTACTGCCATCGGAGCCCGTCCATGAAAATCAAATGTTGTATGAACACCCCGTTCAGGTAAAAATATTTGCACATTTCCAAACCCAGCTATACCGCACATTTGTGGATCAACCGCAGTCTGAACTAATGCTGCACAAACAGTTGCATCTATAAGATTCCCACCAGCTTTAAGAACTTCTATTCCGGCTTCAACAGCTTCCGGCTGAGGGGCCGAAATCATACCATCTGTCATTTTATATACCTCACAAAAAATAATTTTAGTAACTAGTTATCTTATTTTAGTTTTGCCTGAGCCTCTGTATGTTCAGGGCCAAGGCCACAACAACCACCTATAATATTAACTCCAGAACCTATCCATTTTGATGAAAGATCAGCTAGATGATTTGGAGCTATAACATCAGTAAACTGCCAATTAGGTGATTTGAAGTAACCACTGTCTGGATAAGCCATTATAGGTCCAGAGTAATGCTTTTTTATAAGCTCTACACACTCTGAAATTAAATCTGCTGATGTATGCATGATTCCACAGACATCAAAATCATAATCTAAAGATAATTTGATGACCTCTTCAAAACTAACTTTTTCATCATGAAATGACGCTACTTTTCCATTCTCACTTTTTTTCTTTGCTGAAAAACCACACCACACAGGTAATTGCGATAGAGATACACAGTCAAACATTGATTTCATTCGATATGGAATAGTCATCATTTCTAATAAGAGTAAATCCACCCCACCTATTTCGTGGAATTTAACCATTTCCTTAAAAGCACTATCTAATTTCTCTTTTGGAATAACAGTTTCGATTTGCTCTTTAATCCTTGTTCCATCTCTTTTCCAGGAAGCTTGGTGGGACATCGACCCCGCAATTAAAACATCTCTTGCTCCAGATTTCTCCCTAGCGATCAAGGCAGCCTCAATATTCTTTTTATTTATTGTATCAAAATTATTTTCGTTTTCAGTCCCACCTAAAACAAGTCTAGATGAAGCGTAGCTATTCACAGTAATTACATCAGCACCCGCATCAATATAAGTACGATGAGTATCTACTAATAGATCGAAAGACTCCAAAGAAACACTGGCTGACCAATATGAATTTTGCATTTTTGCTCCGCGGCGTTC
>CAJIZW010000117.1 GCA_905181985.1 uncultured Paracoccaceae bacterium
GGCTGTGTCTAGAAGTGAGTTTTTTTCAGCGTTTATATGGAGTTTCTGTCGTCTTTGATATTCTGAAAAAGGTAGCCCTCCGTGTTTTGAATCTCCGGGCTTTCCTAGGTATGTTGAGAGAGGTGCAAGATTATCAAATGTAATATTTGAAGCAATGTATATACTGTCTGAGCGTAATAATTCTGCTAAAAATGGGTCTTTCATAGCACAGGACTTAACATTATCTACGATGTGTTCTCCCATATAGTGAGTGCCAATTCTATAATCAACTGAGTAGTGAAACCACTCACCTGTTTGCCGAAGAATATTTGATACGTAAGTTTTCCCAAGACCCGACATTCCAAAAAAGAGTAATTTTTTGGATGTACAATCTAGCCAATTTGAGGCACTTTTATAAATCATGCTGTTTCCTTTGGTCAGGTAATTATCCTCGATAATAAAAAAATCATAGGTTAATTTTTTTATTAGTCCTCCTTTGCGACTGTTTTGTAACAAGGTAATGTTTAAATTTTAATAATATAGGAATGTAATAAATGTTATGTCTGAGTATTGCGAGAAGACATTATGTTTAAAAAATTAGCACCAAGGATAATAACTGCCCCAATAAATACAAAGATTTGGATTGGTTCATCAAAAAACAATACACCGACAGCAGTTGCAATTGGAAGCCTTACAAAGTCCATTGGATAAACTACCATAGCGTCAGCGAGTTGTAAGGCACGAGTTATACAGAAATGTGCTGTCAAACCAGCAAAACCAATCAAGATAACCCATGGTAGGGTGCTCTTTGAGGGTATAGTTATTTGAAAATCATATCCCGCACATAGCACCCCCAAAATAGCTTGCATCATAGTTAACCAAAATAAGATACAGGTTATTGATTGCCTTCTTGTTAGTAGTTTTGTTGCTATCCCTGTTCCTGTGAAGCAGATTGCGCATAAAGCTGCTGCTAAAATCCCTGGTGTTAGTCCGATTTGATCGGGCCTTGCTACAATTAATATCCCAATAAAACCTATGGAGGCAGCAGTGAAACGTTTTAACGTGAGTTTTTCAGATAAGAAAAATGGGGCAAACAGAGCAACCCAAACAGGTACTGAGAATTCGAAAGCAAACAGTTGAGCTAATGTAATTGCGTTTAGGGCAAAGAACCAAAGGTTTTGCCCGATAAAATGAGTTATATTTCTTGTCATGTGTAAACGTAATTGTTGTGTATTTATTTCTTTTATCGTTCCAGAAGCTTTAGCAATAACTAAGACAACAAAAACACCCATTAAAGACCTATATGCCATTACCTCAAAAGTATCTAATTCGTGTAACACTTGGCGACCTGCAACAGCCATTAGTGTAAATGACAGGACAGATCCCATCATCCAAATTCCTGCTTTTATTGGGTCATTAGCAAATGTTTGCATCTAAGCCTATAAATTAAGACAACTTTTAAATTTTATCCTTTTGGCGTGTAAAACTGGTTCTGTATAACCTGAAGGCTGAACTCTTCCTAGGAAAACAAGATCACAAGCCGCTTTAAAGGCAACAGTTTTGTACGATGGGGCCATATCAATGTAAAGAGGATCCAAAGAGTTTTGCTTATCAACCACAACAGCCATTTTCTGCATAGTTAATTGAACTTGTTTGTCGGTGATAATCCCATGATGGAGCCAGTTAGTAAGTGCTTGAGCTGATATTCTACAAGTTGCACGATCCTCCATGAGACCTACATCATTTATGTCTAGCACTTTTGAGCACCCAATACCTTGATCAATCCATCGAACAACATACCCAAGGATCCCCTGACAATTATTTTCAATTTCACGTTGAATTTCTTCTTCGGACCAATTTTGACCTTCGGCGGTGGGTATCGTTAGCAAATCAGTTAAGCTTGCGCGGCTACCTTTTTTAATTAAGTCCATTTGAATATCACTTACAGAGGTCCTGTGGTAGTGAGTGGCATGTAATGTAGCTGCTGTTGGACTAGGGACCCAAGCGCAGTTAGCACCAGCTTCTGGGTGCGATTTCTTTTGGTCTAACATGGCCCCCATTAAATCTGGCATTGCCCACATACCTTTCCCAATTTGAGCACGCCCCATTAGGCCACACGCAAGACCTATATCAACATTCCTATCTTCATAAGATTTTATCCAGGAAGAATTTTTCATGTCCCCTTTTTTAAGCATAGGCCCTGCTTCCATAGAGGTATGAATTTCATCTCCTGTTCTATCTAAAAAACCGGTATTAATAAAAGCAACTCGTGACTGGGCTGCTCTAATGCATTCCATTAGATTCACGCTGGTTCTCCGTTCTTCGTCCATTATACCAATCTTAACTGTATTTTTTGGTATTCCCAATATTTGTTCGATAAGTGAAAAGGTTTCGTCTGTAAAAGACACTTCATCTGGCCCATGCAGTTTTGGTTTAACAATATAGATTGACTTACAGAGTGAATTTCTAATTCCACCCGTTTTTAATAAATCATGCATTCCAATCAAAGTAGTGCACATTGCATCCATCAACCCTTCTGGAATTTCGTCACCATTTGCATCTAGAATTACTGGGGTGTTCATTAAATGGCCAACGTTTCTATTTAGCATTAAAGATCGTGCTCTGAGCCTAATAGTAGATCCACTCGGGCTAGTAATCTCAAGGTCTGGGTTAAGTTTCCTAGTAATTTTTTTTCCAGACTTAATGAATTGTTCCTCAAGATCGCCTTTCATCAGGCCCAACCAATTGCGATAGGCAAGAACTTTATCTTCTGCGTCAACCGTTGAAACACTGTCTTCACAATCCATAATTGTTGAAACCGCTGATTCTAAAATTATGTCTGATATATTTGCTACATCAATTTTACCAATTGAATGATTGGGGTCTATTAAAAGTCTTAAATGTAATTCATTTTTTGAAAAAATTACCTCAGAAAGTTTT
>CAJIZW010000118.1 GCA_905181985.1 uncultured Paracoccaceae bacterium
AAAATTCATGAAGTGCTTATCGTAGGTGGAGGAGCCTCAGGACTTGCAACTGCCTCTAGCTTAAGAAAAAGAAACCCAAAGTTAGATATAACAGTAATAGAACCAGCAGAAAAACATTATTATCAGCCAGGTTGGACTATGGTTGGTGCAGGTGTGTTTAATAAGGAGCAAACAGAGAGAACGATGGACTCAGTTTGGCCAAGTGGAATTAAAAGAATAAAAAGTGAAGTTGTTACATTCGAACCAGACAACTCCCTGGTTACAATAACCTCTGGTGAAAAGATTTCGTATAAAATTCTCGTGGTTGCTGCCGGACTTAAGCTAGACTGGGAAGCTGTAGAAGGCTTAGAGGATGCTCTTGGATCAAACGGAGTTACATCTAATTATCGTTATGATTTAGCACCATACACCTGGGAACTTGTTCAAAAGATGTCTGGAAAAAGTGCAATTTTTACGCAACCACCAATGCCTATTAAATGTGCAGGGGCTCCACAAAAAGCCATGTACTTATCTTGTGACGAATGGTTGCGGAAGGGTATTCTTAAAAATTTAAAGGTATCTTTTTGTAATGCGGGACCGGTACTGTTTGGATGTGCGGCTTATGTTCCAGGTTTGATGGAGTATATTAAGAAGTATTCAATCGATCTTGATTTTGGTCATAATTTGATAAAGGTAGATGGAAAGGCACAAAAAGCATGGTTTAAAGTAACAAAAGAGGGGGTGGAACCTGAAGTGATCGAACGAAGTTTTGATATGCTACATGTTTGTCCTCCACAATGCGCGCCTGACTTCATAAAAGATAGTCCATTGGCGAATGCTGGTGGTTGGGTTGATGTTGATTCAGCTACATTGCAGCATACAAAATTTAAAAATATATTTAGTTTGGGAGATGTATGCTCAACTGCTAATGCTAAAACTGTTGCTGCAGCACGGAAACAGGCCCCAATAGTCGCCCAAAATGTTATTTCTGTTCTTAATGAAAGTGTACCAAGTATTCAATATGATGGATATGGATCATGCCCTTTGACTGTTGAGAAGGGTAAAATTATTTTAGCTGAGTTTGGTTATGGTGGAAAACTTATGCCGACCTTTAATTGGGACTCAACTAAACCAAGACGACTGGCTTGGTTTCTGAAGAAATCAATCTTACCTACCGTTTATTGGAGTTTGATGCTAAAAGGCCGAGAGTGGCTCGCAAAATAATTCTTTTACCATAAAGAGCACAAGTTTGTGCCCTTTATTTAAATTTTAATCTAGATACGTTAAACTTTAATATATCATGTTTAAGTGGTTAATTAATTTATAGCTTTTCTAAATTTATTGGCTATGGCATGTACTCGAAGTACATCCTCCCGAGTTGTCTCAAAAGATCCAACGGACACGCGAATTACAAACTTCTTGCTAGTCAACGTTTGTGTGAGGTAGCATTCTCCGTCTGCATTTATTAAATTTAAAAGCTTTTTAGTATCTTCGTCAGAGCCTTGCCCTTCGCTTAAGAGTTGAAAAGTAAACAAACCAAAAGGACTAGATGTAATAACTTTAAAGTTTTCATCTGATTCAAATAGATTTTCGAGTTCTTTAGCCCACACTATATGGTTTCGTAACATATCTCTAAGTTGCTCTAATCCGTAAATTCGCATTAAAAACCATATTTTTAAAGCTCGAAACCGTCGACCTAAGGGAATAGTCCACTCATTGTAATTGGTAACTTCTTCCACGTCTAAAGTTTCTAAATAGGCAGGTCTTAAGCCCAGTGTGTTTATTTGATCAGTTGGGTCTTTCAAGAATTGTATTGAACAGTCAAACTGTGCTCCTAACCATTTGTGAGGATTAAATACAATAGAGTCGGCCATATCTACGCCTTCCCACAAATACCGAAACTCAGGGCACAACATAGCAGACCCAGCCCAAGCCGCGTCGATATGGGTGTATAGGCCGTATTTCTTGGCGAGAGACATTAGTGGTAAAATGTCGTCAGATGCCCCAATAGATGTCCCGCCAAGGCTTAAAATCAAACCAGCAGGAACGTGGCCATCATTAATATCTTTTTTAATTTTGTTCTCTAACTCATTATGATTAATAGATAAATTTTCATCTAACTTAATTTTACAAAGATTGTTTTCACCTATTCCAGATAAGCGAACTGCCTTTTCAATTGAGCTGTGAACATTGTCTGAGGCATAAATTTTTAGTTTTTTTGAGCCGTAAAGGCCATCTTTTAAACCAGAAAATCCAAGGGCTTTCTCCCTCATAGTTAACACTGCACAAAAAGTTGCTGTCGTAGCTGTATCTTGAATTGTTCCCTTAAACCCGTCTTTTAGTCCGAGTGCTTGGCGCAGCCAATCAACTACCACTGTCTCCATCTCTGTCGCTGCAGGTGAAGTCTGCCATAACATAGCCTGAGCGCCCATAGAGTTAGAGAGGCTCTCTGCAAATATTGAGGCAGGAGAGGCATTAGCTGGAAAGTATGCAAAGAACTTTGGGTGCTGCCAGTGTGTCATTGCATCAGGAACAATATTTTTAAAATCTTCAAACACAGCTTTAACGCTTTGAGCCTTCTCGGGTGGTGATAATGATAATTTTTTGGTAAAATCACCAGGAGATAAATTTGGCCTGACTGGTCTCTTGGAGAGAGTTGAGTAGTAGTGATCTACCCATTTTGCAGATTCAGTTAACCAATATCCTAATTCGTGATATTTCATATCATTTTTACCCTATATTCATATTAAAAAATATACATAACGAAGTTATGCTAATTTATCGATTTAAAACATTTGCTACAATGGTTTAGTCTAACTAAGTAGACTTTTTTATAAACAAAAGTATTTTTACCAAATTATTGAATTTAATAGTATATTTTCTCCTTGTTACCAGCAATATTAGTTTTTTGTTGGTTTCGTTGAAACTCATTGGGTGATGAGCTTACTTGGTAAATATAAGAGTATTCTTTCTTTCCAATCATTCAAAACAAAAACAGCGATAATGTATCTGATTAGCTCTTAATAAATTTGTTAATTAATTTTCTAAAATAACTCTGTTTAGCGATTTTAGCGCTGCGGTAAATCCTTTTAATGAAAGTGATGCTGTAACTTCCATATTTGGGTTTCTGGCAGAAAATATTTTTGCTTGAGCCCAATTGCCACGTTTAAAGTTACTCAAATCTTCTTCTGTAAGTCTCATTCTTGCGACGCAACCGGAAACATTACAAAAAGAGAATTCATAAACTTTTATGGGCCCATTATCGATAGAGAATAAAATATTTTCAGTTAAGAGAGTTTCTAAAGGTGTCATCAAGGAGGCTCCAGCCTGAGTATTAACTCCATCTGACAGAATAAAGATGTGAATATCAGCCACTGGGTTTGAATTGATATCGAGTAGCTGTTGATATAATTGACAGGGGTCTGGCTGACCTTCAGGGGCCTTAATACACTTAATAGACCAGTCATCATATTGGGCTAAGAAGTAGGTATCTCCGACTACCGCTACTGAACCTTCAGATAATTTTTTTGATGTATTAGAAGTTTCGGCTGCGTGTAAAGGTAAAAAAAGGTGTGATAGATAGGCAGATAAATATATTAATGTTAAACAAATTAATTTTTTATAACTCATTTTATATTCCCAATTTATAGTTTTAATACTGCTATCAAAATTACTTATAATTAGTTCTGAGTATTTTGTTAAGAAAAATAATTGGAACTAAGCCCGCTAAGATAATCATTAAAGCTGGCAATGAAGCTTCACTCATAAGTTCATCATGAGCAAACTGATATGTATGAGTTGCCAATGTGTCAAAGTTGAAGGGTCTAAGCAAAAGTGTCATTGGGAGCTCTTTCATTATATCAACAAAAACTAACACTCCTCCTGCTATTATAGAGGGTTTTATTAATGGGAGAGTGACCTTTGTAATAGTTCTTGAAAAATTAACTCCGAGAGTTCTGCTTGCCCAAATCAGGTTTGGAGAGGTCTTTTCGAGCCCTGATAGAATTGCTCCATAACCAACAGCTAAAAACCTTATTAAATACGCAAAAATTAATACAAATATACTTCCACTGATATAAAAAGAGCCAGATGAGCGTTCAATATCAAATAATGTAAATATTCTGTCAAAATAACCAACAGTAATTATAACACCTATAGCCAGTATAGTGCCTGGAAAAGCATAACCTGTTGCAGACAACCTTGAAAAAACTTGTAATTTCTTATCATCAGTTATTTTTGAAACTGTTACACATAATGTTGCTACAAACATTACAGTGAGAGAACCCACAAAAGAAACGAGCAGGGTATTCCTTAAAATCATAAGACTCTCTAAAATACTAGACCAACTAAGGCCACTTAATGTATTAGAAATAAGAATAGAAATAGGAATTAAAAAACCGAAACTAACTGGCAGGAGACAGATGAAACAGTAAAAAAAAGCTTTACCTCCCTTTATGCTCACCATTTCAGGTCTTCTTTGTTTTCTGCTTGTGTCATTAAATCGTCTTCCAGAACGTGATTTTAATTCAAGAATTAGTAATGCAATTATAAAAATAAAACTAAAGGTCGCTAATTGAGCGGCTGCGGTTATGCTATTCATACCTATCCAAACATTAAATATTCCCAATGTCAGTGTCTCCAGTGAAAAATACTCAACTGTTCCAAAGTCAGAAACAACTTCCATACAGACTAGCGCCACACCAGCGGCTATCGCTGGCCTGGCTATTGGTAGACCTAGTTTCCAAAAGGAACTTTTATTGTATAGATTTGTGATTTCAAGGAGACTTTCAGGAATTTGCCTGAAAGCAGTTCTAGCAAGTAAATAAATATAGGGATATAAAACAGACGATAAAACAAAAATCGCACCACCTAAGGACCTGATTTCAGGGAAAAAATACTCTGATGGTGAAGACCAGGACATTACGTTTCGTAGTAGACCTTGGACTGGACCTGCATATTCAAAGAAGTCAGTATATGCATAAGCTACTAAATATGCGGGGCATGCTGCAGGTAGTAACATCATTAAATCAATTACTTTAGAGAATCTGAACTGATACCTAGCAATGATCCATGCCGTAAAAATTCCAAATACTGATGATAGTGCTGCTACCCCTAACATAAGGAGTAAAGTATTGGTCACGTACCGAACTAAGACTGTTTCTACTAAGTGTGTCCAAAGACCGTGGGTGTTACCAAAACTTATCAGAATTAAAGATAAGAGAGGACTCAGTAATGTAACTGAAAGTAAATAGACTAAAATTTTCCACAAAAGTGTATTATTTACTATAGAAAACATTGCACTCCATTAACCAATTAAAATTTAAGTTTGTAGTTAGAATTAGAATTAGTTACGCAAGACCTTAACTAAGTATTAGATATATGGTTGATCTGAAAGCCTTAACTAACTTAACTTAAGTATTTTCTTCAAATTCATTAAAGTTCCTCGCCCTTTAAAATATTAAGAAACCGCATCTACTATTAAATACAAATTAATAATATAACAGTTTAATTATTACCGGTATTTACATTGCGAAAAGATATAACACAACTTAACTACCAACCAACCCGATCGATAATTTTTTGCGCTTCACCAGATAACTTTGCAATTCTATCGATAGGTAATTTATCTTCTTTGAATGATCCCCAAGACTTTAATTCATCTGTGGTTTTGATACTTGGGTTGACAGGATATTCAAAATTTATTTCTCCGTAAAGTTTTTGAGCTGTTGCATCAGTCAAAAATTCTAAAAGTGCGATCGCCTCTACTTTGTTCCTTGAATACTTTGCAACCCCGCCACCTGATATATTTATATGAGCTCCTCGTTCATTTTTTGCCTGATTGGGAAAGATAAGATTCAATGATTTTGCCCATGAACGTTGGTCAGGATCTTTGGAATATTTTAGTTTTCCAAAGTAGTAGTTATTTATTATCGCAATATCACATTGACCATAATAGATAGCTTTTACCTGAGCTCTATCGTTGCCTTGTGGTCGTCTAGCTAAATTTGATACTAGTCCTCGTGCCCAATTTTCAGCTTCATCTAAACCATGCTCAGCAATTACTGAGGCGAGTAGAGCTCTGTTGTATACATGGCTTCCAGGCCGACTACATATCTTTTTTTTCCAACGTGGGTCTGTTAGATCTTCTATGTTTTTTATTGAACCGACTGGTACTCTCTCCTTTGAGGTGACTATTATTCGCGCCCGTTTAGATAAGCCAAACCAGGTATTATCTATACTTTTTAGATGTGAAGGAATATTTTTATCAAGCTTATTTGAGGATATAGATGCGAGTAACCCCATATCCTGGTAAATGTGTAGTCTTCCAATATCCACGGTCAAAATTAAATCTGCTGGGCTATTTTTCCCTTCTGCCTTCAGTCGTTGAGCTAACCCTTTTGTTGAGTAGACAACATTAGTTTTAATGCCAGTTTTATTACTAAATGCTTCAAGAAATGGATTTATTAAAAAAGGTTGACGATGAGAATAAATATTAACTTCAGCTGAGTGAGCCAAGTTTACTAACGATATAAGTAATGCGATTAACGTTGGGAGTTTAAATTTTAACATCAGTGTTATCCTTACGTTGACTGATTAAATTTTTGTTAATTTGTCTTTTTATTTTTAAAAACCGGTAAACCATTCTTTTTGTATTCTTGTAAGAACTTATGAAGTTTGTTCTTATAATTTCAATAACTTCAACAACTGGTGATACATATATAGTATAAAGGCTATGTTCTTTAGATGTTTGATTTTCATTTAAACCTAATGTTAGTTTTTCTGTGTCTGTAGAGTAATGATGAGATTTGAATACCCAATCCCATATCGCCAAAGTGGCGCCAAAATTTTTATCATGATGTTCTTTTGCAATCGAGTGATGCAATTGATGTTGAGCTGGAGATATTAATATATACTCTAACCATCTCCAATATCTTATGCCTATATGGGAATGACGTAAATTTGATCCAGCAACATTAAATAGAAATATCATAACGTTTACACCTAGAACGGTGGCTAAGCTTACTTTATCTCCAAATAAAAAGAAAAAAACTGATATTGCGAGGCCCTGAGTGAATGCGCTTCTTAACGAAAAAACAATTCCCTCTAATGGGTGAGTTCTATATATTGTAAGAGGGGTCAGTTCTGTTGCTGAGTGATGAACCTTATGTAGAGCCCATAAAATAGGATATTTATGCATCCATCGATGAACAAAATATTTAGTCAGATCATCCAGTAAAAAAATAAAGAGTGTAAAGAGACCAATTATTATGGTTTTTGGAACTTCTTTAAACATGTTTACATCAAGCCAGGTAAGTTGATGCAGGGCGTGAAAAATAAAAGTCGCAATTACAATTTGAGTAATTAACATTGGAGAAATAAAAAGTGTAAAAACTCTATTTAAGAAAAAAATCAAATAGTCACTTTTAGAGGATTTAGAAAAAAAGATGCGTTTATCAAATACTTTTAAAAACGCCTCGACTAAACTGAATTTTTTTATAAAAATTAACCAAATGAATGCTATTATTACTGATAAAATTATATATCCTAAAAAAATTCGTTTTTTTGGGTCAACAAAGTGCTCAAATATGCTAATTAAAAAATCAATCAATTGTAATCCATTATTTGTTTAAATAGTGGTGTCTTAGCCCAAAGACAAAGTGGAGTTCAATGGGCTAAAACAGTTCCTTTATTAGTCGTTTTCGGCACTTTCTGCAGTTCCTAAAGATGCGGCTAATGCTGCAAGGCCTTCAGTTTGGTCATTTGCTCGTGCTTCCACTCCAAACGCATCAACCATGAGCTTTTGAACTTTGAGCATATGAAGCTTGTACTCACGCCAAGACAGTGCTTCATCTTTAAGGAACTCCCCAGAAGAGTTTACACCGGTTACCTGAGAAGAATTAAGCAATACAGGTCCGTAGCCAATCATTCGATTCATTTTAAGCGCTGTTTCTCCAAGGTTATTTTTACCTGACTGAATGGCCATTGAGAAACCTTTGAGTTCTCCCCAATGCTTGCAATAGTCTGCAAATGCCTTGGTTGTATCGCCATTTGACTCTAATAAACCTTCAAGTTTTCCAATATCTTTATAAACTGATCCAGCATATTTGAATATTGACTCAGCAATAACTTTTTCCCAGTTGCTCGAGATAACTGACGCGTAACCAACTAGTTCCTCTCGTTGAGAATCTGTTAGATTTTTCCCATTAGCAGAAGTTATTAATTTTCTACCGTCCACAAATGCTTTTGTTACGGTATGTAAATAATTTGTCTTCCCGCCTTTGTCATAGCTTGATGCGTAATAGGCATGCGCAAAAGTCATTTCTGTTTTGAGATCAACTTCACCGTCATTATTGAAATCTGCCGCTGAAAAGTTTTTCATCTTAGCAACTTCATAATTTTCTTTGGCGCTAAGGTTTAACGTGTGGGCAGCGGCTCCCCAATAACCGAAACCCTCGTCCCAAACATGTTCTTTACCTGTATAGTAGGCACCATCCTTGTAAGGTTTTCCATTTGGCTTGGTATCTGCAGCAAGTTTTTCATCTAAATAACCATCAACCGCTGCGTTATAAAAAACTGCGCCCATAGCAAATTTTGAAATCAACTGTGGATAGTTATAGCCAGTATTTGGATCAAAACCATTTTTTGCTGAAGCTGCCTTCTTAATCATATGCTCTAAAACTTCGGCACCGGTCATTTGTCCAGGCCATCCGTTAACAACTCCTTTATAGGCTTTTCCTGAAAGGTTCTTTCCAGAAGAAATACTGTTTACAAGAGTTTGTTTTAGTTTGAATCCCTCCTTAGAAACAGGAGAAATAATTGCCTTATTTTTCTTAGAGCCAGAAAAGTATGCCATCATTTCTTCTTCTAGTGCAGGATTAGCCTCTCCTGTGCCTGTACCGGCAAGTTTCTTTAAGCTATCGTGTAGAACATGGCGTGCCATTTGTCCTGTATAAGAAACTGAATTTGTTTTAGTTCCAGTGTAACCTTTAACGGTGATAGGAAACGGACCATAATTTGTGTCGCTAATTGCTTGACTTGCAAGAGTTGAGCAGCCTGCAAATATTACAGTTAATATGGTTAGTTTTGATTTTTTTATTATCATTTATTGACCTCATTATTTTTTTTCAAAGTGACAATCTTATTACGTGACTGTTTTACTCAGATATAAATAAAAATGTCAATCCTGATTTTTTTAGTCAGGTTAAAAATATGTATAAATATTAAATTGTAAGAAAGTAAATTAAAGCTTTTCAAGTTTTTTTACTTCTTGCCACCGACTTTCCCACTGGGCCTCACTCAAAGAGTTAAGTGATTGAAGGTTTTCAATAGCTACCTTCTCAATATAATCAAAACGCTTAATAAATTTTAGATTAGCACTCCTCAGAGCGTCTTCTGGCTCAATAGATAAATGCCTAGCAAGGTTCACTATCGAGAATAATAAATCCCCTAATTCTTCCTTAATTTCTACTTCTGTTCCACTGACTGATGCATTTTTAAGTTCTTTAATTTCTTCAAATACTTTATCGTAAACTGGATTAATTGACTTCCAATCAAAACCAACGCGAGATGCTCTCTGTTGAATTTTAAAACTTCTAGTTAAGGCGGGTAATGCTAAAGCTATCCCAGCAAGGACTCCACTATTCTCCTCAATAGATCGCTCTTTTTCCTTTATTGATTCCCACTCAATTATTTGTTCATCGATTGTTCGTTCTGGAGAACTCTTTTTAAAGACATGAGGGTGCCTATCTATCATTTTTTGTGAGACCTTACTTATTACGCTACTCAAATCGAATAGACCCTTCTCAGAGGCAATTTGAGACTGGTATACTGTCTGCAATAGTAGGTCGCCTAACTCTTTTTCGAGATTCGTCCAGTTTTCATTTGAGACAGCGTCAAATACTTCATATGCTTCTTCAATGGCGTATGGAGCTATTGAAGAAAACGTCTGTTCCATATCCCATGGGCAGCCATTTTCTGGGTCTCTAAGGGCTGAAACTATTTGCCGAAGTTTATCTAACTTTTCATTGGAAGTATTAGACTGCGTCACTTTTCCTCCATTTAGTTTTGTTGAGTTATTACAAATTAGGTAACGTAACCTCTGTTCCCGTATAATAATGGTAATCCTGAATGTGTCTTTAAATTTTGAACTTCTCCTATGAGTACATGATGAGTCCCAATTAAATCTGAAGATAATAATTTGCAGTCAAAAGAAACAAGACAGTCCGAAAGAACAGGTGCCCCAGTAGTTAAACTTTCAAATCTTGATATTTGAAACTTACTATCAGTATGATTGCTCCCGTGAGTAGAAAAAATATCTGCAACTTCCTTTTGATCATTTTTTAAAGTGTTAATACAAAAGCATTCATTTTTAATAATTAGTGGTGCGGCAGTAGAATCCTTATGTAAACAACATAATATTATTGGGCTATTACTATCTACACAAACACTAGTTACAGAAGAAACTGTTGCTCCAGCTTTTCCAAAACCTCCGTCAGTCGTCACTATATGGACCGAAGAAATCAACTTACTCATCGCATCTAGAAATTCCGACTTTAAGTTCATACTGTCCTTACCTGTATCAATAGTAACGGTATATTCAGATTACCAAAATACATCAACGTCTTTTCATCTTCCATATTGTAAATTATATGAGATGGTATCTTTTGATGTTAATTGATAGGATAAGCAATGAGTTTTTCAGTAGGAATTTTAGGAGCTTCTGGCTACACAGGAGCAGAGCTGATTCGTTTAGTAATCAATCATCCACAACTAAAAATTACGGCGTTAAGCGCAGATAGAAAAGCTGGTTTGGCTCTTTCAGAAGTTTTTCCACATTTAAATTTCCCTACTCTGCCAGAATTGGTAAAAATTGATCAAATCGATTTTTCAAAATTAGATTTATGTTTTTGTGCGTTACCTCATCAGACTTCACAAGCTGTAATAAAGAACTTACCCAAGAACTTAAAAATAGTTGATTTAAGTGCGGATTTTAGACTTAGGGACCCTGAAGAATATAAAAAATGGTATGGCGCGCCACACATAGCAACAGAGTTGCAAAAAGAATTTGTCTACGGTTTAACTGAATTTTATAGAGATGAAATAAGCTCAGCCCGCTTAGTTGCTGGAACTGGATGTAATGCAGCAGCTGGCCAATACGCTCTACGACCATTGTTAGAATCACAGGTTATAGATCTAGAAGATATAATTATTGATTTAAAAGCAGGTGTTAGTGGTGCTGGTAGGGCTCTTAAAGAAAGCCTCCTTCACGCTGAACTTTCTGAAGGATTGCACCCATACTCTATAGGGGGAACACACAGGCATTTAGCAGAGTTTGATCAAGAGTTATCAAAGGTTGCTGGAGCACCTGTCAAAATTCAATTTACTCCACACCTGGTTCCAATAAATAGAGGTATTCTCGCAACTGTTTACGTGAAGGGTAACCCTATCGAAATTCACAAAGTTTTAAGTGATACTTACATGAATGAACATTTTGTAAAAGTTCTTCCATCAATAGGAGATTCCCCTTCGACCCATCATGTTAGAGGGTCAAACCTTGTTAAAATTGGGGTATCTGGTGACCGAGTTAAAGGACGGGCAATAGTAATAGTCGCAATAGATAATTTGACGAAAGGCTCTTCAGGCCAGGCATTGCAAAATGCAAACTTAATGTTAGGTCTAGAGGAGAGTTTAGGGTTAGATTTGGTCCCACTATTTCCATGAAAAATAAATAATGCGCGGTCTAGAAAAACGAAGGAGAATACAGGTTATAGTTATATTACTTGGGTCGTTACTCATTTCTTCCGTGTTGATTGGATATGGCTTGCGTGAAGGTATTAGTTACTTCAAGTCTCCGTCTGAATTAATTAACTCACCACCAAGACCGAACCAGTTAATTAGAGTGGGTGGGTTGGTTGAAGGAGGTTCTATTAATATGAACGCAGAGGGTGAAATTAGTTTTCTGGTAACAGATCAAAATAAAAGTATCGAAGTTAGATATAATGGAATATTACCTGATTTATTTTCAGAAAATCAGGGTGTAATAAGTAGTGGGTACTTTGTTGACGGAATTTTCAAAGCAGATGAAATTTTGGCTAAACATGATGAAAAATACATGCCTATTGAAGTAATAGATACACTAAAAAAGCAGGGTATTTATAAAGTTCCAAATTCAAATTAGATATTAATGATTTGGCATTACTAATTAATAAATAACAGAAAAGGAGTTAGTAAGTTATGGAATATAAAACTTTAAACTTGGTAATTGAAGAGAATTTAGCAATTATTAAATTTACTAGACCGGAAGTTTTAAATGCGCTTAATTCACAGATGCGTGCTGAAATTCTCCATGCAGTCAAACACTCAGAATCAAGAGCTCGGTGCCTTGTAATTACAGGTGAGGGCAGGGCCTTTTGTTCTGGTCAAGATCTTGGAGATAGGAGCAATCTTTCTGACATTGACTTAAAGAAGACACTTAGAGATGAATATGAGCCCATGCTTAAAGCAATTTATGAATGCAAAATACCAACCATTGCAGCTGTTAATGGCGTGGCTGCTGGTGCGGGGGCAAACTTAGCCTTGTGTGCTGATGTTGTTATTGCAACAGAGTCTGCTAGCTTTATTCAGGCATTTTCAAAAATTGGTTTAATACCGGATGCGGGTGGGTCTTACTTTTTGCCAAGGAAAATTGGTTTAGCAAAATCAATTGGAGCAGCATTTTTTGCTGAAAAAATTTCAGCTAAAGAGGCAAGTTTAATTGGATTAATTTGGGAATGCGTTAATGACGAAATTTTTACCGCTCAATGGACAGATCGAGCACGTTATTTAGCCAGTGGACCAACTCAGGCATTTATCAGAGCAAAAAAAGCTATAAAAGAGAGCTTTAACAACACATTGGAAGAACAACTTAAGCTTGAAGCAAATCTTCAAGGTGAATGTGGTAAAACTTATGACTTCAAAGAGGGAGTTTTAGCTTTTTTAGATAAAAGAACTCCCAACTTTGAGGGAAGGTAATAGTTTTTACCGATCTTCGATATTAACGTAATCTCTTTTTGTTTCTCCAACATAGAGTTGACGCGGTCTACCTATTTTCATTTTTGGATCAGTAACCATTTCCTTCCACTGAGAAACCCATCCAATAGTTCTTGAAACAGCAAATATTGGAGTAAACATCGATGTTGGGAAACCCATTGCTTCTAAAATAATGCCGGAGTAAAAATCTACGTTAGGGAAAAGTTTTTTCTCAATAAAGTAATCATCGGCCAAGGCTGTTTCTTCAAGTTTTTTTGCTACCTGTAAAATTGAGTTACTCTCTACACCCAGCAACTCTAGTACTTCATCAGCTGATTCTTTAAGGACAATTGCACGTGGATCAAAGTTTTTATACACACGATGTCCAAATCCCATCAATCTAAATGGATCATTTTTATCTTTAGCTCGCGCTATGAATTCTGGAATTTTGTCCACAGTGCCAATTTCTTCTAACATCTCAAGGCAAGCTTGATTAGCCCCACCGTGAGCTGGACCCCACAAACATGCTATACCTGCTGCGATACACGCAAATGGATTCGCTCCTGATGAGGATGCTAACCTTACAGTCGATGTAGAAGCATTTTGTTCATGATCTGCATGTAAAGTGAATATTCTATCCATAGCACGCGAGAGTATTGGATTTACTTGATAATCTTCGGCAGGCACAGCAAAGCACATTCTTAAAAAGTTTGATGCATAATCCAGGTCATTTCTTGGATAAACAAAAGGTTGACCAGTATTATACTTAAATGCCATTGCCGCAATTGTTGGCATCTTTGCTATCAATCTAATAGAGGCTACTTCACGTTGCCAGGGGTCGTTAACATCTATTGAGTCGTGGTAAAACGCAGACATTGCACCGACCACTCCAGTCATAACTGCCATAGGGTGCGCGTCTCTCCTAAAACCCCTGAAAAAGTTCAACATCTGCTCGTGTAACATGGTATGCCGTGTGACCCTCGTTTCAAAATCATCTAGCTCTACGGCATTAGGTAACCCGCCGTAGAGAAGTAGGTAGCAAACTTCTAAAAAGTGTGATTTCGAGGATAATTGCTCAATTGGATAACCTCTATGTAAGAGCACTCCCTTTTCACCGTCAATAAAAGTAATTGTGCTATCACAAGCTGCTGTTGATGTGAATCCGGGGTCGTAAGTAAAGACATCTCCTTTTGCATACAATTGACCAATATCAATAACATCAGGCCCAACAGTCGGAGAGTGTATAGGGAGTTCGATTTCTTTAGACCCAATTACTAGTTTTGCTGTTTTAGCTGACATATTCGTTCCTCTTAATTACTAAAAAGTTATATTCCTAGGAAATAATTAGTATCTTAATTTTTATTATTAACAAAAATCGTCAAACCTTGAGAGAGTTTCCTCTCTACCCAGAACTGTCATCATATCAATAATACTTGGTGTGTGCGATTTGCCTGATAAAATTATTCTAATCGGGCGGGCAAGCTCACCAAACTTAATATTATGTGACGATGAGAAGTTTAGAAGTAAACTTTCCAGTTCGTCACGGTTCCAATTAACATTTTGTAAAAGTGGCGTCAAATCTTTAAGTAAATTTTTATTATTAATAACTAAAATATTTAATTTTTCATCATTAATATCAATAGGTCTATCCACTCTAATAAATCTAATTTGCTCTAGAAGGTCAGAAAATGTTTTAATTTTGTTCTTAAGAAAGCCAAAAGAACTATTTAACAACAATTTTTGTGATGTACTCAATGCTTTCTCTTTTATATTTATTAAGTATTGATCAAAATATTTTTCAATCAATTTGTATGAAACAGTAGACATGTGTTGCTTGTTTACAAACTCCATTTTTTTTAAATCTAGCCTTGCGGGACCTTTTCCAATGTTCTCTAAGTTGAACCATGACTTTGCTTGACTTGTCGTGAAGATTTCATCATCGCCGTGGCTCCATCCCAGCCTGCAAAGGTAATTGATTACCCCCTCTGGTATATATCCCATTTCTGCATAACTATTAATGTCTAAAGCTCCGTGCCTTTTACTAAGTTTTTTTCCATCCTCCCCGTGAATAAGTGGGATATGTGCAAAAATGGGTACAGACCAACCTAATGCTTGATAGATGAGTTTTTGCCGACCGGCATTTGATAAATGATCGTCACCTCTAATAATATGAGTGACACCCATATCATGATCGTCAACGACAACAGCTAACATATATGTAGGGGTACCATCAGACCTCAATAAGATCATGTCGTCTAGTTGATTGTTGTTCCAACTAACTTCTCCTTGAACCTTATCATTAATCTTTAGAACTTCGTGCTCAGGAGTTTTTAATCTAACTGAGTAAGGTTCATTCGGGTGTTGGCTTTTGCCCACATTTCTCCAAGGTGATTTAAAAAGTGTTGAGTTACCAGATTTTTTTGCACTCTCTCTATTTTCTAAAATTTCTTCTTTAGTCGAGAAACATTTATAAGCTTTATTAGAGTCAAGTAATTGAGTTACTACTTGTTTATGACGTGTTTGGAGCGAACGTTGACTAATTGGCTCACCATCCCAATCTATTCCCAACCAACTGAGGCCAGAAAGGATTGATTTTGTAGCTTCTGGGGTGGACCTTTCAAAGTCTGTATCTTCTATTCTTAATAAAAACTTACCTCCGTGCCTCCTGGCCAATAGCCAATTGAAAAGAGCTGTCCTAGCACTTCCAATATGTAAGTCACCAGTAGGTGAGGGAGCAAAACGTGTTATAATTTGAGTGGGTGTATTTCCCATATTTATTTCCAAAAGTAGTTAATTCACTTACATGTCATTAATTTTAAATATTGAGATAGTCGATTAAAGTGAATTAATCAAATGAGGAATTTTTTATAAAAAAATCTAATAAGATCTAATTAAACCTACTAATCGCCCTTGTATTTCAATTAAGTTATCAGGGATGACTCTAGTCTCATACGCAGAGTTTGCTGGTTCTAGTGCAATAGATCTACCGTGACGCCTGAAGCGCTTTAACGTGGCTTCATGTCCTTCAATTAATGCAACCACTATGTCTCCATTATTAGCACTACTTTGCTCTTTAATAACCACAATATCACCATCATTAATCCCAGCTTCGATCATTGAGTCACCTTTAATTTCAAGAGCATAATGATTATTATGATTTGTTATCATTTCACTTGGTACTGAGATGTGATGAGAGACTTGATTTATTGCCTCAATAGGAGTTCCTGCAGCAATTTTTCCCATTACAGGTAAGTCAGTAGACTTTGATTTGAACTCAATTATATTTAAGTCATTACTAGATTTTACCTCTTGTTTTACTAATTTAAGGCCTGAGGAATCTTTTTCTTTAATTTCTGGAAGTTTGATAATTTCTAATGCTCGAGCTTTATGAGCTAGCTTCCTAATAAAACCACGCTCCTCTAAAGCTGTTATCAACCTATGTATCCCTGACTTTGATTTAAGGTTTAAGGCAATTTTCATTTCATCAAATGAAGGTGATATTCCATTTGCACCGACTTCGTTATTAATGAAATTGAGTAACTCTAATTGCTTTTTTGTTAGCATTCGCATGACTCCCTTAAAATAAAGTGTGTTATGTTCTTGCTATGTTCTATTATATTTTTAAACTTATGTCAATTTAAAAGCATTGTTGGAACAAGTTGACCCGCTTTTATTTTGGGAGCATTGGGTTCTCGTACGACTAATGAATTTGAATTAGCTAATACATTTAGCAGTGAACTGTCTTGCCTGTCCTCAACATGAACCAGGTTGGTAAGCGGATCATAATTTGCGCGCATGTAGTGCTCTCTTGGTCCATTTTTGTTTATAGTTTTAGATGATTTAATGTGAACTATTTTTCGAGAGTCAGAAATTAAATTTAAAAAATAGTTAATAGCTGGAACCAAAAATATCTCTGTACAAATTAGAGAAGATACTGGATTTCCTGGCAAACCAATAACAGCACTTTTGTTTAATTTTCCAGCAAAAAGTGGTTTTCCAGGTCGCATTGCGACTTTTTCAAATTTAAGTTTCATACCAGCAGTTTTTAGTGCTTTTTTTACTAAATCATAATCACCAACTGAAGCCCCTCCAACAGTTACGATGATATCAGACCCCATTGCCAATTCTAAAATTGATTTAAGGGAGTTTTCGCTATCTTTTGCTATTGGCAACACTCGAGGAGCGGCACCTGCCAAGACTAGTCTAGCATAGATACCAAAACTATTTGATGAGATAATTTGACTATTGGAGGGTTTTTCTCCAGGGATAACAAGTTCATCACCAGTCGAAATTATGGCAACAGTAGGCTTCTTGTAAACGGTAACTTCGCTTGAGTTCATTGAGGCTATAAGAGATAAATGAAACGGATTAAGTTCTTTTGGAGATTCAAATTTTTGACCTAATTTGAAGTCACTTCCCTTTTTTCTTATGAAAGTTTCATTACTGTTTAACTTATTAATGATCACTGTATCACATTTAATTATCATGTTCTCTTGAATTATAACACGTGTTCCACCAATCGGAACTGGTGCGCCAGTAAAAATTCGAACGGCCTCTCCATTTCTAAGTACCCTGGAGAAAGTAGAGCCTGCGCTAACTTCACCCACTAATTTATAAGATGATCCTAACTTAGGGGCTGGGTCTGAAATTACATAACCATCCATTGCTGAAGCTGAGAAAGGTGGTTGATCATTTTTTGCTAATATGTCTTCTGCGAGCACCCTCCCACAAGCATCGAGAAGTGATATTTTTTCTTTATCATTTCTTGGTAATATTTCAAAAATCTTTTTTAATGCTTCATCAACACTGATCAAGGTTTAACCTCAAATCGTCCTGATTTTCCACCATCTTTAAAGGTAAGTATAATTTTATTTATAGACATAGTTTTGTCGACAGCTTTGACCATATCGTATATGGTCAAAGCTGTAATACTTACGCCAGTTAAAGCCTCCATTTCCACACCTGTCTTGCCAAAAGTCCGAACGGTCGCTTTAACATCCAAACCAGGAAGATTGTCATTAATTGATAAATTAATATCTACTTTTGACAGGGGGAGTGGATGACACAGTGGGATTAATTCAGAAGTTTTTTTTGCACCCATAATCCCTGCAATTCTAGCGACAGTTAATACATCCCCTTTTGGAATATTTCCTTTTGTGATCAGTTCTAAAGTTTCTTTCTTCATTGATATTGAGCCAGTAGCGATTGCTGTTCGATCTGAATCCACTTTACTTGCAATGTCTACCATGTGAGCTTGCCCATGATCGTTTAAATGAGTTAATTTTGTCATAGCGATTATCCAATAATTTCTTGTGAGGGAATGATTTTACGTAGTGCAGCTTCAACATCGGCCTGTCTCATTAAAGTTTCACCAATTAAAAAACCTCTTGCACCACATTTATACATTCTTTCTAGATCAGCCGAACTCTTGAGCCCACTTTCAGTGATAATAATCTTTTCAGAAGGTATTGATAATGTTAACTCCTCAGTTGTTTCTAGTCTAACTTCAAAGGAATTTAAATTTCGATTATTAATACCTAATAATGAAGATTTAAGCTTTAAGGCTCTATTTAATTCTTCAATATTATGTACCTCAATAAGAACATCTAAACCCAACTGGAACGCAGTTTGCTCTAACTCATTAGCTTGATTGTCACCAACGGACGCCATTATTATAAGAATACAGTCTGCTCCAAGTAAGCGAGATTCGAAGACTTGATAAGGATCATACATAAAATCCTTTCTTAAAATAGGTAAGTGTGAAGCTGCGCGAGCTTCTGCAATAAATTTTGGGTTACCGCCAAAAGAAGGTGCATCTGTCAACACACTTAGGCAGGCCGCACCGCCATGTGTATATGCTTTTGCTATTTCAGAAACATTAAAATCATTTCTAATTAAACCTTTTGATGGACTTGCACGTTTTATTTCTGCGATGATCGCATAGGTTTTACTTAAGGAACTTTTCAGCGCTTTTTCAAACCCTATAGGCTTCGAGGAACACAGCGCCCTTTGTTCTAGTTCACTAAAAGGTAGAGCCTTTTTGTTATTTTCGATTTCTTTTAGTTTATATTTTTTAATTTTATTTAGAATAGAAGGTCGCATTTTCTAATTTCCGGTAGTTAGGTTTGCTAATAAAGAAACTTTTTCTTTAGCAATGCCGCTGTCTATACTGTCTTTTGCCATTTCAACGCCCTCTTTCAAGTTGGTTACTTTGTCACTAACTAATAAAGCTGCTGCAGAATTCAAAAGAACAGATTCACGATAGGCTGAAGGTTTCCCATTAAGCAAGTCAGTAAATGCACTTGCATTTTCTTTTGGAGTGCCTCCTTTTATATCGTCAAAATTAGATAATTTAAGACCTGCATCCTCTGGCCTAATTTCGAACTCCGATATATTTCCATTAGATAGTTCAACAACTGAAGTTGAGCCTGATATCGATATTTCGTCAGTGCCGTCACTTCCGTGAACTAGCCAGGCTTTTTCTGAACCCAGTATTTTTAACGTTTCTGCCATTGGTCTTATTAAATCTTTAGAGAAAGCACCTGTTAACTGACGTTTAACGTTTGCGGGATTGGTCAAAGGACCAAGTATGTTAAAAATCGTACGTGTACCAAGTTCTGTTCTTACGGGCATTACATGTGCCATTGCAGGGTGGTACAAAGGAGCCATCATAAAAGTTATCCCAATCTCTTTTAAAGCTTGGGAAACTATTTCTGTTTCTGCAAATATATTAATACCCAATTGAGACAAGACATCTGCTGAGCCGGATTTTGAACTGAGGTTCCGATTACCATGTTTTGCAACTGGAACTCCAGTGCCTGCGACCACAAAAGCTGTTGCAGTCGAAATATTTAAAGTACCTTTACCGTCACCACCAGTCCCTACTATATCCATAGCGCCAACTGGAGCAAAAACCGGTGTAGCCTTTGCTTTCATAGCTGCCGCAGCAGCAGAGTACTCTGAGATACTTTCCCCTCTAACCCTTAAAGCAATCAAAAATCCTGCTATTTGTGCGTTCGAGGCATCTCCTTCGAATAAACAGTTAAACGCCCCTCTTGCTTCTTCTTCCGTTAGTGGTCCGGCTATGGCTTTAGGTAAAAGAGATCTTATAAGATTTTTCATTTTCCTTTACTTTCAATTTTATCAAGAAAATTTTGTAATAATGTATGACCGTTTTCAGAGGCTATACTTTCTGGATGGAACTGAACCCCAAATATATTTTTGTCTTTATGCGTGAGACCCATAATTGTTCCATCTTTTAATGAGGCTGTAACCTCTAGAACATCATCTGGAAAACTTTTTAAGTCAACTACCAGAGAATGATATCTAGTTGCCTTAAAAGGTGTGTTTAAGTTTTTAAAAACTCCCCTCTTATTATGATTAATATTAGCAACTTTTCCATGTGAGATCTCTGAGTGTCGTATTACGGTTCCCCCAAAAGCTTCTCCGATAGCTTGATGCCCTAAACATACACCAAGTAAAGGCACGTGTGTTTTGGCTACCTCTTTGATTAAATCAATGCAAACACCCGCCTCTGAGGGGGTGCAAGGACCAGGGCCAATCACAATTCCAGTTGGCTTAAGAGCTAATAAGTCTGCAACACTGTGAATGTCGTTTCTTATAACTTTAACGTTTGCTCCTAACTGTCCAAGATATTGAACTAAGTTATATGTAAAGCTGTCATAGTTATCTATCATTAAAATCATGGTACCAACCTGCTATTTAAGGATATCAAATTTAATTGAATTACCTCCCATTTAACTAGCATCATCCCTACTTGTAAACATAGTTGCCAATTCTGCTGCCGCTCTGATTGCTTTGGATTTATTAACGCTTTCTTCATACTCCGCTGTAGGGTCGCTGTCATATACAACTCCTCCACCGGCTTGGATATACAATTTCTTATCCTTAATAACAGAAGTTCTAAGTGCTATGCACATATCCATGTCCCCATTAGCTGAAAAGTAACCACATCCGCCTCCATAAATACCCCTTTTCTCAGATTCTAATTCGTCAATAATTTCCATTGCACGAACTTTAGGTGCACCTGAGACTGTCCCTGCAGGGAGCCCTGCTAACAGTGCTGAAAGAGCGTCTTCACCATTGTTTAAAGTACCTACGACGTTAGATACTATGTGCATAACGTGACTATATTTTTCTATAATAAATTTTTCAGTTATCTTAACCGTTCCGATCTGTGAAACTTTACCGATATCGTTCCTGCCAAGATCAAGTAACATAAGGTGCTCTGCCAACTCTTTTTGATCAGACAGTAACTCTTTTTCGTATTTTAAGTCAGCTTCAGCTGTTGAACCCCTTGGACGAGTCCCTGCTATTGGCCTAATTGTAATTTCTTTACCAAAAACACGAACAAGAATTTCTGGGCTTGCTCCAATAATTTGGAATTCCCCCATGTTGAAGTAAAACATAAAGGGTGAAGGATTTGTCCTTCTTAAGGCCCTGTACAAAGAAAATGGAGGGTATGGGAAATCTTGTGTCCAACGCTGTGAGGGGACTACCTGAAAAATATCCCCATCTTTTATGTACTCCTTTGCTTTATTTACTGCGGCCTCGTATGCGGGTTTAGTAAAATTTGATTTTGCTGGAGATATTGATTGGGAGGGTATCAAATTTCTAGACTCTGTTAGTGTTGCCTTTTCTAGAAGCTCAACTGTTTCCTTAACTGCAAGAGAGGATTTTTCATATACATCCTCAGCCGAGACATTTTTTGAGAACCAAGCTGGGCTGACTACGACTACTTCTCCTTTTACCCCGTCTAAGACAACTACAACTGATGGGCGCATTAGTATCGCGTCGGGGACATCAAGAGGATCGCTCAGATTATTTGGTAGAGCCTCTACCAGCCGTATCATATCATACCCTAGATACCCAAAAAGGCCTGCACACGACGCGGGCAATCCATCCGGGATATCTATCGAGCTCTCACTTAACAATGCCCTCAGTGTCTCTAAGGGTGTTTCCTTAAGCTTAAAAAAGTTGTTTCTATTAGTTAATGCATTCCTATTTATTTCTGATTTTTTATTTTTACATCTCCAGACCAAATCTGGTTTCATTCCGATAATTGAGTATCGTCCACGAATTTCACCACCAGTGACTGACTCTAAAACAAAACTATCAACCGACGCTTTTGTTAGTTTTAATAGTAGTGAAACTGGAGTATCTAAATCAGCAGCTAAACGGGTAAAGATAATTTGGCTTTTCTTCTTACTATAATTTTTTAAGAATTCTGAATGGAGTGGCTGTAACTTCATGACTGCTTTCAAAACTGTTGGTGTATTGAATTTAATGCTCCTTGATCCAAAGTAAAACCTAGATTTTTTCGGATAGATTCTATGTAGTAAGAAAATACATCATTTTCGAATTCCGCTAACATTTGATCATTAAACTCTTTTGAAAAGGCTTTTGCAGCAGCACTATTTAAGTCGGGGGAAGATACGTCCGTAACTTCATAGATGATAACAGTTTCAGCATCATTTACAAAATCAACAGTACCAATCTTAGTAGTAAAAGCTTTTTGGGCTAAAGAAAAAGGAGTATCCAAATTTTGAGTAAGGCGACTTATTTTTGAAACTGTTGGTTCTTTACCCGCAGCGTTTTCCCAATCTGGGTTAACTCTAAGTTGTTTGCTAGTTTCTGTTGCAAGCTCAGTCAAGCTTTCTGATAGCGTGTATGATGTCCAGCCCTTCTTAACATTTTCCTTAATAACTTGGAGCTCGGGAATAAATGAAGGAAGAACTTTATCTAATCTAATTGCTATTATACTACCATCCTTAAGATCAAAAAGTGTCGGATAATAATCTTTTGTGATTATTTTTACTTCCTCAGAAAATGCTGCGTCAGCAGTTAGCGCATTATTCAATTCTGTGGTGAAATTCATTGTTTTTATATCAAATCCTGATTCTGTCGCTAGCTCTTCCAAGGTCCCACCACTGACTAATAAATCTTCGTATGTTTCTCTTTTAGTGGTTATAAGACTTTTTGCGTCTTCTAACTTTAATGTATTTGTAAGCTCGTCCATTACATTTTCAATTAGCGTAACTACTGCGGTCTCTATTTCTGTTACTTTAAAGATGGCTGGACCGATAGAAGACTCTATTACAGAGCTACTTTTATTTAGTGGCAAATCAAAAATTACCTTGCCCTCTAAAGATGAAAGCTCTTTTTTTGAGAGCATTCCAATTTCTGTATCTTTGGAGGAAAGCCCTCTCTCTTTGACAAGGTCATCAAACGTTGATTTTCCTGACGTAATTAAGTCATAGGCTTTTGATGCAGCCTCTTTGTCAATAAATGCCAACCGATTTACACGGCGCTTTTCGGGAGGGTTGTAAGTAGAGGCTCTACTGATAAATAAATCCTTGATTGATTGATCAGTTACTTTTATTTGCTCGAAGAGCATTTCAGGTCTTAAGATAGAATACGTAATAACTTTAGTCTCGGGCTCTCTAAACGATTCCTGGTTTTCTTCAAGAAACGAACTTAATTCAATTTCGGTTGGAATCGGAGATGGGTTCTGTAAATTATTTTTTGTTAAGGTAATTGACCTTAAACTTCTTTCTTCATTTATATAGGTATATATCTTGTTGGCGTACGTATCCGTACTTTGTAACCCACCTGTTACAGCTTGCCTCAGGAGGTCTCGCGAAAGATTTGCACGCAACTCACCTTCAAACTCTGAGACGGTTTTACCAATCTGAGAAATCACCATACGATACGTATCTTGGTCAAATGTTCCGTCTGGGCCAAAAAATTGAGGTATTTCACTTACTCTTTTTGCAATTTCTGCATCACCAACAGAAATACCAATTCTCGAAAGCTCTGAATCCATTGATGCGGTGGATAAAAGTTTATTGATTGCCACACCATCTAATCCAAGGGTTAGTGCCTCATTGAAACTAATTGGTTTTCCATTTTGTCTTTCAAAATTAGAGATCTCTTGTCTTAGAGCGTTTACGTAGTCGTTTGTCGAAATTTTCTTATTCCCTATACTTCCAATTTTATCTAGAGAACGCCCGAAGCCTCCAATACCAAAACCCCCAAGACCTACGATTAACATAAGTAAAATTGCCCAGACAAAGAATTTTGACATTTTAGAACCTGAAGAAGAAGCCATTTTTATCACCCTAAGAAATATAATTATCGAACTCGTAAACCTTTGTCATCGTGTGAGCAAGTCTTACAACTTAAAAGATTTAAGCCGTTGAAAAAGAATTTGGATGTCATTTAGATTAATATTAGCAAACGCAACTCTTAAAAAGCGGTTTGCTGCAATCTCAGTTTCGTTCGAAAAAAGTGCACCAGGGACTGCTAGGATACCTCTTTCCTCTAAAAGACGTTTAGATAACTCTCTTGAAGATATTGGAAACGGATATTCTAGATATGCAAAATATGCTCCAAGGCCTCGTAAAACCCATCCATCAGACTTTAAGTCTTCAAAGCCTTTTTCTAATGATTTACGCCTTTGCAATAGATCCAGGCGTTGTTCTTTAACCCAGTATGATAACTTCTTCAGACCAAATAATGCAGCATGTTGCCCAATTTGATTGGCACAAATTGTTGATGTGTCTAAAAATTTTTCAATTTCTTTCATTCTTTCTATAGAAGTTACAACTGCTCCAACACGGTGTCCTGTTAAACGAAATACTTTAGAAAATGAGTAAAGTAATATAAAGTTATTACTCCAAGTAGGTTTCAAAAAAATATCATGTGGGGGGTTTTCACTAATATTGAAGTCTTTATAGGTCTCATCGATTATTAGTTGAATATTTTCGCGAGCACACAGATCATAAAACTGTGAAATTATTTCTGGTGGGTACTCAATTCCAGTTGGGTTATTTGGATTCACTAATACGATAGCTCTTGTTTTTTTTGTAATTAATTTTGAGGCCTCTTCTGCGTCCGGTATAAGTGTCACATCAGTTTTAAGTGCAACGGTTTTTATACCTAATATATCAAGCCACATTTTATGATTGAAGTACCAAGGTGATGGTAAAATCACTTGATCACCAGCTTGAGCAACTGAAGTGATTGCTGCTGCAAACGCTTGATTGCAGCCTGAAGTAATGCCAATGTGTACATCTGATATTTTATTACTTTTGTAAAAGCTGTTCAAGTGGCTTGCAAATTCTAACCGTAATTCAGGTAAACCAAGAACTTCACCATATAAGTGAACAGAGGTGTCATTAAGGATTAATTGACTTAAATATTTTCGCATTTCCATCGGTGGAGGGGAGGAGGGCGCCGCTTGAGAAACGTCTATTAATGGATAATTGGGTGGTAACTTAGTATTTTTAACCAAGTTTGATAACTCCATTATTGGTGGTTGGGTTGTTATTAATAAGTTTGGGTTATAGTTTTTCATTTAAACCTGTTAACTAAATATTTTATTAACTACCTCTAAATGGCTCGACGTATTGTAAGGCCATATCCCATGGAAAAAATATCCAGGTGTCTTGGCTCACTTCTGTGATGTAGGTGTCTACTAATGGGCGTCCGATAGCCTTTGCATAGACTGTTGCATAGTGGGCTTTTGGGTAAAGTTTCTTTACAGCTTCTAATGTTTTCCCACTATCAACTAAGTCGTCAATGATAATAACCCCATGCCCATCCTTGACAAGGTCATTAGACGGTTTTTTAAGAATTATTGCTTCATCTTGTGCTTGATGGTCATAGGATTTAATTGAAATTGTATCAACTGTTCTTATATCCAACTCCCGTGCAATAATCATTGCAGGTGCCATCCCACCTCTAGTAATGGCCACAATTGCTTTCCAATGTCCATTGTCGGGGCCTTTACCATCCAAGCGCCATGCTAAAGCCCTGGAGTCTCTATGTAACTGATCCCAGCTAATATGAAACCCTTTCTCATGTGGTAAGCGATCTGTCATAACTTTTCCATGTCTGGTGCGTCAACGGCTTTCATTCCAACAACGTGATAACCAGCGTCTACATGGAGAACTTCGCCAGTAACTGCAGAGCCTAAATCTGACAGTAGGTAAAGGGCTGAGTTGCCAACCTCCTCTTGAGTGACGGTGCGTCTTAAAGGAGAATTATACTCGTTCCATTTCATAATATATCTAAAGTCCCCTATTCCAGACGAGGCTAAAGTCTTTATTGGCCCTGCAGAAATTGCATTAACTCTGATTTTATCTTTGCCAAGGTCCTCAGCTAAATATTTAACTGACGCTTCTAATGCTGCTTTAGCTAAACCCATTACGTTGTAGTGTGGCATAACTTTTTCTGCTCCGTAATAGGTGAGTGTGAGTATAGACCCCCCTTTAGGCATAAGTTTTTCTGCTCTCGCAGTTGCAGCTGTGAATGAGTAAACGGAGATGTCCATAGTGGTTTTGAAGTTCTCTTGGGAAGTATCAACATATCGGCCTCTAAGTTCATTTTTATCCGAGAATCCAATGGCATGAACAAGGAAATCAATTTCTCCCCAGGTGTTTTTTAAGTAGTCAAATAGACGATCCAGGGAAGCTGCTGAACTTACATCACACTCTACCAAATGACTTGAGCCAATTTGATTAGCTAATGGTTCCACTCTTTTCCTCAGAGATTCACCTTGATAAGAAAAAGCTAGTTCTGCTCCTTGGTCTGCACAAGCCTTAGCTATCCCCCAAGCTATAGACCTATCATTAGCTACGCCCATTACTAGGCCACGCTTGCCTTTCATAAGATTATTCGTCATATCTTTCCTTCTGTTGACGTAATATTTAATTACTTATGTCAAAGGTCAAGTGGTATCAAGCAAGGAGAACTAAATTTTACAATGTAAATCAATATATTGCAAAAATAAAAAGTAAATTCCTTTAATTATTTGGATATTAAAATGAGTGATGAAGTAGAAAATTTTAAAACAGTAAACCCTATGGAACTATTTAACTCTTGGTTGAAAGAGGCTGAAAACAAAGAGTTAAATGACCCTAACGCCATTGCATTGGCGACGGTAGACAGCACAGGTTTGCCCAATGTGAGAATGGTTCTGCTTAAGGGAATTACTGACCAGAGTTTTATTTTTTATACTAATTATAAAAGTGTAAAGGCTGAAGAAATAACTTCATCTCCTAAGGCTTCCTTTCTAATTCACTGGAAATCAATTAGACGTCAAATAAGGGTTAGAGGATTTGTCGAAAAGGAAGATGGACCGGTAGCTGACCAGTATTTCTCTTCTCGCTCCTTGGATAGTCGGATAGGTGCTTGGGCATCACGTCAGTCGCAGACTGTAGGGTCTAGGCGGGAGTTACTAGATTCTGTTAATAGGTTAACTGTTGAGCTAGGGACTAATCCTCCTCGACCTCCTTTTTGGGGGGGATTCAAAATAACCCCAATAGAGATTGAGTTTTGGGCAGATGGAGAAGCGCGTTTGCACAATAGGTTTAGGTGGAGCCGTAGTGACATAAAGTCAAAATGGAATGTTTGTCGCTTAGAACCCTAAAACCTGTTCTTAGTGCGGTTACGA
>CAJIZW010000119.1 GCA_905181985.1 uncultured Paracoccaceae bacterium
TTAAAACTTGAATTGGTTTTTCTATCATAAACAAATCTTTCAAAGTAGATATTATAAATTAACACAGTTTTAGCCCGTTATACTTGCATTTAAGGAATTAATAATTGAAATGTAAACAAAGTATTTAATAAAGATATAAAAGAAACCTTAAGTTTTGTGGAATTATCTTGTCAAAAAATATAACAATAGTAACTGTGACTTATAATAGCATGGCTGTCTTACCAAACATGTTAAAGTCAATACCTAAAGAAACGGCAATAGTCATCGTTGATAATGCTTCAAGTGATACTGCAGAACTTGAGCCTTTAGCAAAAGATCCAAATATTACACTCATTTTGAACAAAAAAAATAAAGGCTTTGGGGAAGCATGCAATCAAGGAGCGGCCATCGCAAAAACAGAATTTATATTTTTTCTTAATCCCGATGCAAAAATAAAAAACAACACTCTCATAGAATTAGAGCGAGCGGCTAAGGACAACCCCAACGCCTTAGCTATGAATCCCAAAATTGTTAAATCAAATGGCAAACCCTATTTTAAAAGGAGTAGCCATCTAATTAATCGCACGAGTTGGATGGATAGAGGTTGGCCAATAGGAAATTGTTGGGTTAACATCCTATCAGGGGCAGCGTTCTTCATAAGAGCTCAAGCTTTCTATGCAGTTGGAGGTTGGGATGAAAATATTTTTTTATACCATGAAGAGGACGATTTATGTTTACGCCTAAAAGAGCTCGGCGGTGATTTACTGTTTGTCCATGACGCAACAGTACAGCATATAAGGGGTGCATCCTCACCACCATCTAAAGCAGGTTCATATTTTAAAGGCTGGCATATGGGTAAATCTCGGGTTTACGCTACAAGGAAACACAATAGACCTTTCCCCTTATCAGCTGCCTTAGCAGAATCAATACTACAAATATTCTCTCCATTTAGCATTATATCTTCAAGGAAAAGAAGTAAGAACTGGGGTTACTTAAAAGGTGTTATTAGCGAGTGGAATGTTCAATAATATTGAAATTCTTTATTGATTAGTAAAATATAATTCATATTGTATCATTTCCTCTATAAATTTTTAAACTTTTGATTATGAAAAATTTAAGGGATATTCAGTAATAATTAACTAGTAGAGGGAACATTGTGGAAAATAGAGTGCTTAACTTTTGGTTTAACAAATCGACGCCTGAGCAATGGTTTATCAAAAATTCAGATTTTGATGAAAGTATTAGATTACAGTTTGCTGATACTTTAGATCATGCAATAAATGGTGATTTTGACACGTGGATGGATAGTGCACGCTCATGTCTAGCACTTATAATAGTGTTAGATCAGTTTCCTCGAAACCTTTTCAGAAATAATAAAAGGGCATTTGAACAAGACCCCAAAGCCCTTTCAATTTGTAAGCACGCAATTGAAAGTAATCATATTAATCAATTGGTTGATGAAGAACGATTATTCGCCCTGCTGCCCTTGATACATAGTGAAAATATCGAAGATCATTACATAGCGGAGCAAGTATTAGAAAAATATCTAGTAACACTTACCAGTTTTGAGAGAACAAAAAAAGCATGGAACGATCACACCGCAGTTATAAAGCGCTTTGGGCATTATCCACATCGAAACTCAGTATTAGGAAGGCTAAGCTCTGAAGAAGAGGTTACTTTTTTAAAAGGTCCCAATTCGTCATGGTGATTAAATTTCTGATTAGCTCTATTATTCTTCATTAGTTTTAAGAGCTGTATACAAGAAAAAGAAAATACTCCAACTAGACCTAGTCCAGACCTCAACTGAGCTAAGTTATAAAAAAGTGGTCTTAATTACTCTAATTTGTGGCTGAAAGAGTTACTCTTTTCGCTAAAAAACGAAACGCCAACTGCGCCAGACACCCTAACATTAAAAGTACTGACCCCAAATAAAAGGCTACTCCTGGATTTCCTGTTGTTTCCAGGAGTGCGCCTGCAAGTATTGGAGCCAAAACAACTCCTACATAGAACAAACTTAAGAAAATACCTATGCCGATTCCTCTATTTTCTGGAGTCAAAACTTCAGAAGGTAATCCCATAATAGGTCCAGCTGCCAACCCTGCGAACAATCCCATTAATATATAAATTGATATCACAAACTCAGTATGGGCAGACAATGGTAATAAAATTGCAAATGTGGTCAAACTACCTAAAATTATTAAATCTTTTTTACCTGTTCGATCTGCTAGATAACCTCCTATTGGAATTGATATCACTGCCAACCATAAAACAATACTAGTTGTCGAGTTTGCTGACAATAAAGACCATCCTTTTTCCAAAAGGAAAATAGGTGCAAACGCAAATATCATAGCAAGCCCCGCATTATAGAAGGCCCAAATTATTCCTGCTAGCAAAAGAGCTATAAGTGCTGTTCCACTTATTTTAAATTTACCAGCGCTCTTAACTCCTGCCTGAGCAACATCAACATACATACTGTAAAACAGTAGTAACCCGATCAAAATAAAAATCGCTACAGTAAGCATTGCCCAACTCAAGCCTGCAGTATTACCTACTAATGGTAAAACCAAAAGTGCTGCTGCAATCCCTACTGGCCAAGAGTTTGCAAAAATTCCCATCGCAAGTGAAATTTCACGTCCTGAAAAATAATCTGTTACCATCTTAGCCATCAAAACATTTAATATAACACCACCAGCTCCTGCAACGACGCGACCTGTTAATTGGAGAGGATAGTTCCAGCCAAAGGCCATGATAAGTCCACCAATAATCATTAATATCATACCAAACGAAACTACTCTCTTATCGCCAAATAATTTTCCTATTGCAGCACCGGGTAACGCAACTACCACACCGGGTGACATATATAATCCAACAAGGATCCCAAGATCCGCCAATCCAATTCCAAAGCTATCTGCAAACAAAGGTGAAAGCGCAGCAACCGCCTGGTATTGAAACCCCATAGTAACCCGCGCAATAAAAAGAATTGCTAACATAAGCCAACGGTTGGAGACTTGATTATTTTCAATCAATTTTAAAATCCTTAAGAAAGATTATACAGGTTAAATTATCTTTAAATATTCTCCTACCTCTGTAAAAGCCTTAATGGCAAAATCTAAATCTTCTATTTCGAGAGCAGCAGACATTTGGGTTCTTATCCTGTCTGTTCCTCGTGGTACCACAGGGAAACTAAATGGGGCAACATATACACCCTTGGAAGAAAGCATTTCAGCCATTTTCTGTGATAGTTTAGGATCCCTTAGCATAATTGGGACGATTGGATGTGCCCCACTTAAAGTATCAAAACCAGCTTTTTGAATGTTATCTCTAAAATAAACAGTATTCTGGCGAAGCTTTTGAATGCGATCATTCGAACTCTCAAGCATATCAAGCGCGGCAATTGTTGTCGCCGCAATAACTGGGGCTAAAGTATTGGAAAAGAGGTAAGGTCGGGACCGTTGTCTTAATAATTCAACAACCTTTCCATTAGCCGAAATGTATCCACCAGATGCTCCACCTAGAGCTTTTCCCAATGTCCCAGACATAATATCCACACGACCAATAACATTACAATACTCATGGGTTCCTCGCCCAGTTTCTCCTATAAATCCAACTGCATGACTATCATCAACCATCACCATTGCATTATACTTTTCTGCCAGATCACAAATTCCCTTTAGATTTGCAATGTACCCATCCATTGAGAAAACACCGTCAGTTGCTATTAACCGAAATCTACATTTAGAGGATGCCCGCAATTGATCCTCTAGATCCTGCATATCCGAATTTTTATATCTAAAGCGTTGCGCTTTACTTAAGCGCACACCATCTATGATTGATGCATGGTTAAGAGAATCTGAAATAATAGCATCTTCGGGACCTAAAAGTGTCTCAAATAGACCCGTATTAGCATCATAACAACTTGAGTATAAAATTGTATCCTCAAAACCTAAAAATTTTGAAAGACTATACTCAAGGTTTTTGTGTACTTCCTGAGTGCCGCAAATAAACCTTACAGAAGACATTCCATAGCCGTATTTTTCTAAAGCATTTTTTCCAGCAGTTATCAAAGATGGATTATTAGAAAGACCCAGATAATTATTTGCGCATAAGTTAATTACCGTAGAGCCATCCTCAAGCTCCACAATTCTAGATTGGGGGGTAGTAATAATTCTTTCTGCCTTAAACAAACCTTCAGAATGGATGCCGTTTAACTCAGATGTTATATGTGAAATGAAATCAATACTCATACGTTTTAATACTCACTTTATTACTTTTCCTATTCATGGCTTGTTGCGATTGATTATTCCTGCCGACAAAAACCCTCCATCAACTCCTAAGATATGACCATTTATATAGCGTGCTTGCTCACTCGCCAGAAAAATAGCAGCAAAAGCGGTCTCATCAGGTGTACCATAACGATCCATAGGAATAGCCGATTGGTAGGTTTTTCTCGTTTCATTTGAGTGCATTTCAGCAACCAATTCAGTATCTATTGCACCTGGTGCAAGAGCATTTACTGTAATTCCAAATTCAGCCAACTCAACAGCCATAACTTTCGTAAGAGCTATTACACCTCCCTTAGCCGCACCATAAGCCGCTCTACCAGTCCCGCCCCTTAAACCCGCTGTAGAGGCCAAATTAACAATTCTGCCATACCCGATCCTTTTCATTTCTTTGGCAACAGCTTGGCAACAGTAAAAAGTTCCAGATAAATCAATATCAATTAAACGTTTCCACTCTTCTGGAGTGGTTTCTAAAAAACTACGCTCGATTCCGACACCAGCACTGTGGACTAAAATATCAATTTTCCCCCACTTATTTATTACTTTTTCTACCATTCTATTTGCATCATTAGGGTTTTGCACATCAACTTTTATAGCAAAAGATTTTACACTGTTCATGGACTTAATGCTATCCATAGCTCTTTTATCGTTCAGATCAGCTATAGCTACTTTTGCCCCTAATTCGTACAATTGTTGGGCTACGGCAAAACCAATACCACTTGCTCCACCTGTTATAAGAGCTACTTGGCCACTAAAGTCCAAACCAGCAAAGGGTTTTTTGTTAACTAAAGGCAAAAGTCTCTCCTACATAAAAACTATCCATTTTAATCAGAATTTTTTTAACTGCTTGTTCATTAATTTCAACAGTTTTTCTTATCTTTACATTAACATTTTGAACATCCCAATAACAGACATCAATCATCATTAATTTATCACCAGTTGGACCTATCTGAGTCATTATATCTACTGTCTATATGAAACTGTTACAAAACTTATTCTATACCTACTCTTTCTAGAATTCACCAAAAAATACTCAATTTTAGAAAGAAAAAGTCAACAAGAAATTTACTTGAAATATTATAATTCTTCTAGCAATGAGTTATATCTGGTCAAACTAATATTAGACCCACAGGCTATTATCCCAACTGATCGACCTACAATCTCGTCTTTCAGCGGGCCAACAATAGCAGCTAAAGAAGCAGCACAGGCAGGTTCTGCTGTAATACTTAAAATATCCTGATAGTAATTCATACTTTCTAGTAATTCGTGATCAGACACTCTCACAATTTTATCAACAAACTTTTTTGCTATCGAAAATGAGTATGGCAAAGTTACTGGAGACCCTAAGCTGTCTGCTATAGTATTAACCGTACCTAGTGATATCGGCTTTCCAGCCTTAAAACTTTCAAATAGGCCAGCTGCTCCAAAAGGTTCGACACCAATGACTATAGCACTGGGGTTGGATTTTTTTATCATGCATGCCATTCCACTGATTAAACCACCACCGCCTACTGGAATTACGAATAAATCTATTTCAGGGCTTTGCTCAATATATTCAGCCGCACATGTGGCTGAACCTAAAGTCATGTTTTCTCCTTCAAACGGATGCATCATCACTCTTCGTTCACTATCAGCCAAAGCATTCATGACATTGAAAGAATCACCAATATCCTCACATAAAATGACTTCAGCTCCAACAGAACGGCACCCCTCAATTCGATATGGGTCAGTTGTTTTTGGCATGGCAATCTTAGCTGTGACACCAGCGGCGGCGGCGGCCCATGAAACTGCTAGTGCATGATTTCCTCCACTTGCCGCAACAACCCCCTGCTTTTTTTGTTCACTTGATAAATTTTGAATACCTAAATAAGCACCTCTTGCTTTAAAAGACCCCGCTTGTTGAAAGAGTTCTAACTTAACAGACACATTAGTATCTCTAGGCAACACTTCCATCCAACGATCCGATTTTAACGGTATTACTGGGGTTTTTATGAGATTCTCTTTTATTAGAGAACGCGCCAAATTAATTTTTGAAATTGTAGGTCCTAAATCAGTACTCATAAATATAATCTACTTTCTATTTAAACAAAACTTTTCTTCACACTTTAATCAAACCTAATCGCTTTCTTAATAAGGTAAGACCTAAAACAGTCAAAATAATCCTATATAAATGATGCAACGTAACAGTTGCTGGATTAGCTGAAAGACTTAAAGCAATTAAAGACATCTCTGTAACACCTCCAGGTGCAAAACATATCAGAAGAACATTCGCGGGGATTGAAGAAATTGGAAATATAACAAAACACAGTAAAAGTCCAAGGGCCAGCATCGAAATCACAGAGACCAGGCTTAAACCAACTGCCCTGTATAATATTAACTTATCTATACCAAGGAATCTACAACCCAAGCCTGCGCCAACTACTATTTGAGAAATTACTAGCATAAAATCTGGTAAATAAATTGGACCTATACCTGTAAGGTTTACCACGGCAGTTAACAATAAAGGTCCCATCAAATGCCCAGCAGGCAGCCTTAACTTAGGACCCACATATAATCCCAGAACTGCTAGTAAAAGCACTAATGCATAATTACTTGGGAGGGCTAATTTTGTGGTTACCTCTGGGAGCTTTATCCCACTCGCACTTCCCACCGGCTCACCAATCCAGATAGACATAAAAATTGGTACCAAAATGATAACAAGTATTATTCGGAGAAACTGCTGAACAGTAAGTATTCTAATATCACATCCTGCTTCTTCACCCATAGAAATACTCTCCATCAATCCTCCAGGAGCTCCACAGAAAAAAGCTGTTGATTTATCATAATGACCAATTTTGTAAAATATAAAAAAATTTGATGCATGTGCCAAAACGACAAAAAAAGAAATGGCAATCAAAGATGGTAGCATCTGAGGTGCTTGATTGATAAGTGCCCAATTTACTTGAGATCCAATCATAATACCTATAAATGCCATAAAAAATTTCCTAAAGTTTGCTGGAAATTCGTAATTTTCTGGTAAGTTACTTTTCCTCAAACTTACGGCTAAAGCTACAAATAAAAGACTCCCAAGCATCCAAGGCATAGGTAACCCGACTGTCTCGGCAAGTAATCCACCAGCAGCACCAATTGGTAATAAAAACCCTGTGGTTAGGTGGAATTTTATATTCACAAAAGCCCTCTCAAAAGTAGCCTCTTAGCTCTAACTTATCTAGGAATTTAAGAAAGAATAAATCCAGTGTATCCTTCTTCTGCAATGTTATCACAGATATCTCTATAGTTATTTAAACCACCAGTATAAGGCATAAAGACTTGTGGTTTTCCTGGAATATTTGCACCCAAGTACCATGAATGCTTCGTTTTAGGTAACAATGTTTTGTTCGCCGTTTCATTAACATGCTCAACCCAGCCTTTCATTGCTTGAGAGCTTGCTTCAATAGTTTTTAAATTATTTTCTTCTAAATGAGAAATGCATTCTGTCACCCACTCAACATGTTGTTCAATTGCGCGTGGCATGTTTGTTAAAACTGAAGGGCTACCCGGACCAGTTAGCATAAACATATTAGGGAACCCTGCTACCTGCAATCCAAGATAGGTTTGAGGGCCACCGCTCCAAGTGTCTCTGAGGTTTAATTTACTTCGACCTTTAATATCTATTTTTAAAAGTGAACCTGTCATTGCATCAAACCCAGTGGCAAAAACAATTATATCCAGTGGAAAACTAGTAGATTCAGTTCTAATACCGTTATCATAAATATCTTTTAACGGATCTGCCCGAATATCTATAAGTTCAACTGATTTTTTATTAAATGTTTCAAAATAATTGGTGTCAATTGGAGGTCTCTTAGTAGAAAACGGATGATCTATATTTGAAAGAGTTTCTGCTTTTAAAGGATCTTTAACAGTCGACTTTATCTTATCCTTTATAAAGTCTGACATTATATTATTAGATTTAATGTCTGTCAAAATATCATCAAAACATTCCCTAAAACCAAGACCTCCCGCCACCCAAGCCGCATTCAGGATCTCTAACCGTTCTTTTTCTGGTGTATCAAAGCAATGTTCTGAGGGTGAAGGCCAAGCATGCCCTCCACGACTCAAAAGCATTTTCTCTAACCACTCAGAGGTTTTTGTTTTGAAATTTTTTACAAACTCATCAGTTAATTTCTGATTTCGGGCTGGAATACTATAGTTAGGTGTTCGCTGGAAAACTGTTACTTTTTCTGCTGACTCTGCTATAACTGGAATAGCCTGAATTCCAGAAGAGCCTGTTCCGATAACCCCAACCTTTTTATTTTTAAACACTACTTCTTCATGAGGCCATTCCCCAGTATGATAAATATCTCCGTTAAAATTAACTATTCCTGGTATGTTGGGCTTATTGGCAGAGGACAAACAACCAACCGCATTTATGACATATCGAGTTTTATAAGTCTTACCACTATCTGAACGTACCAACCAAATATTTTCATCTTCTAAAAAATCCATATTTGTTATTTTATTATTAAAGCTAATATCGCTCCTGAGTTTAAGATGATCAGTGGCAAAATTTAAATATTTTAAAATTTCAACTTGACCAGGATAACGCTCACTCCATTCCCATTTTTGTAATAATTCATCTGAAAAGTAATAACAATAGGTATGACTTTCAGAATCGCATCTAGCACCTGGGTATCTATTCCAATACCATGTGCCTCCCACATCTTCTGCAGCCTCAAAAATATGAGCCGATATTCCTAATTCATCTCGAAGTTTGTAAAGCTGGTATAGACCGGAAAATCCAGCACCTATGATTATTGCATCAAAATCAATTTCCTGTTTCACTTTAAAATATCTCTTATTTGTTATATCATGTTGACACCCTATAAAGAATAAACTGAATCAGCAACAAGCTATAAAATAAGAATGGTAAATAACTAACTACTCCTATAAATTTTGCCTAAGTGCTTAATAGCCACACACTAAAATTTAATATTGGGGCATCAGTTAAGTGTTTAGGGTAAATAAACTTATTTACCCTAAACACTAAAGAAAAGGAAAATCAGAAGATGTTACACGGTAAATTAAATCCGGATGTGCTCAGTAATAAACCTATAGGTTTTATTGGCCTTGGTGCGATGGGAGGGGGAATGGTGAAAAATTTTCTTAAGCAAAACTTAACTGTTTTAGCCTATGATATCTCAACAAACGTCAAGGAAAAGTACACACAACTCGGTGCTATTTTTGAAGAGAGTCCAGCAGTCATCGCAAGTAAGGTGAATAGGTTATTTTTATGTCTTCCCTTTGGTCAGGAAGTTGAGTCTGTACTCCTTGGTTCAAATGGGGTTACGACAAGTAACAATTCAGGTTTAATGGTACTAGATACATCGACACTCTACTCGCAGGACTCAATTAAATTTCAATTAGAGTTAAAAAAATACGGAATTTCTTACAATGATTGCCCCGTTTCTGGCCTTCCACATAAAGCAAATGATGGATCATTGACCACAATGTTTGGTGGTTCAAAGGAAGAGTTTCAGTTATTTAACCCATACCTTAAAATTATAGGAGATTTTATTTTACATTGTGGACCAGTTGGTTCAGGACAAATGATGAAAGCTTTTAACAATGTATTATATAATATAAACATTGCTGGTCTTTCAGAAATTTTTTCAATTGCTGTAAAATCTGGCCTTGACCCAAATGCCGTACAGCAACTTTTAGTTTCTGGTTCATGTAAAAGTTTTGCTTCTGAGTATTTTGTACCAAAAATGGTAAACAGAGTCTTTACTGGGGACTACAAAATGGTGGCTGCCTTAAAGGACATTGAAAATGTTAAAAACACGACTGAAAAGCTTAATATTGATACACCAATGTTTAGTTCTATGATCAAGACATATATGGAAGCTATTGAAATGGGCTTTGGAAAAGAATCAAAAAGTGCTATGCTGAAGGTCTATGAAGAAAAGCTTGAACACAGTTAGAAGAATTAAAATATAAACCTCAAGACAGGACATTAAATGGATCAAATAAACATTCAATTTACACTATTCTCTGCTTTTTATTCCCCGTTAATTTCAACGATGACGGGAGGCTTTTTAAAGGACGAGGGCCTAGAGTATAAGTGGTCCATTGCTCAAGCCGGTGTCTCAGCTTTAGGGCAACTAGAAAATGGTTCTGCTCACGTCGTACAATCAGCACTTAGTCAAGGTTTTAAAACTTTAGAAGAAGGGAAAGAACCCTTCTGCGTGCATTTTGCCCAAGTAAATGAAATGGATGGGTTTTTTCTTACTGGTCGAGAACCATGCTCTGATTTTAGTTGGGATAACCTTAAAGGTGCTGACGTTTTAGTTCATCACGGTGAACAGCCAATGGCGATGTTTAAATATGCATGCCATAAAGAAAATATTGATATTAGTGCTATAAATATTATTAACGCAGGGAATGCCTCTGAGATGGATATAGCTTTTCGTAATGGCCAGGGCATGTATATTCATCAACAAGGACCGGCCCCACAACAACTTCAATTTGAGGGTGTTGGGTATATTGTAGCTCAATTAGGCAGTATTATTGGGCCCTGTGGTTTTTCTAGTCTAGCTGCAACTTCAGATTGGTTAGAAACGGATATGGCCGCCGCTTTTTTAAGGGCATACAAAAAAACTCGCTTATACCTTACTGAAACTCCAGCATCTGAAATTGCAGCGGCCGAAGCAGAATTGTTTCCATCTGTAGATTTAGAAGTATTGTCTAATTGTATTGAAACATATCAAAAACTTGGTTGCTGGACTCCCCACATAAATATAACTCACTCTGCCTTTGAATCTACCCTAGATATATTTGAATATAATAACTTAATCAAAAATCGCCATTCTTATGATTCAGTATGTAGAAGTATATTGTAAAATAAAGCATTTGTTCTGCGAAGGTTCAGAAAGGTTTAATATCTAATAGAAATTAGTGCTTCTTGTTCATCAAAACTTTTAGCTGTTCCTAAAATATACCTATCAGGCCTAATTAAAACTGCCTCAACATCTAAATCATCAAGAAATTGATTTAGTCTTGGTTCAGCTACTGTATCAATACATAAAAATGGTAACTCACTAATATTATCTAACAATCCCTTAATGGGGCTGCGAGAAATAAATACAGATTTATATCCAGATAGATCATCCATTTTTCGATTTTTTGACAGTCTGGGTTGACTTGCAATTAACCCACGGTGTTTCTTAAGGTTACTTCCAAGAAAAGAACCGAGTCCTACGCCTAACTCTGGGTATAAAGATTTCATAGTGGCCCCATTTTTAGTGTTCTTCTTAGAACTCTCGAAAGCATTTGTAGGATCAGTAGCGTTAATCAAACCACCTAGTTTTATAGCCGTATCAATATATTTCTGGACGTGAGGCACTCGCTCACTCTCATAAGTATCCAAAAGCCCTGCTTCCGCTTGATTTTTTATTTCAGCTACTAGCTTCCAGGCAAGATTAGCAACATCCCGTATACCTGCACACATCCCCTGTCCCATAAAAGGAGGCATTAAGTGAGCCGCATCCCCAGCAATAAAAAGACGCCCTTTCATCCACTTTTTTGAAACCATAGATCGAAATGTATAAACAGCTGTACGCTCAAGCTCAGCAACTTTTGGGTTTATCCATTTTTTTAAAATCGACCACACCTTAGCAGGTTTAGTAAACTCTAGCTCACTCTCTTCATCAAGCAGCCTTATTTCCCAACGTCTGCGGTTTTTTGGCTGACCACAGTATGTAATCGGTCGTGTGTTACTACAATGCTGAATCGTTCGATCACCTAATTCTGGAAGCTCCTCCTTTAAAAGTACGTCTGCTACAAGCCACCGCTCCTGAAAACCACAATCGTATTTTTCTTCCCCTATTACACTCCGAATTATGGAGTTTGCCCCGTCACAACCAACTACATATTTTGATCTAACAGAGGTTGATAGTCCAGAACTCCTATCTTTAAAAAAAACCTCTGTATAAAGTTTATTAGATGTTACAGACAAAACTTCCGTACCAAATTTCATATCAACAGTATCTATAGTATGAAGTTTTTCACGTAAAAGTGTTTCTAAGTCAGGTTGATGAAACCTATAACTAGGATACCAACCATGTCGTCCAATTTCTTTTGGTCG
>CAJIZW010000120.1 GCA_905181985.1 uncultured Paracoccaceae bacterium
TTTCGTGACAGAGGGTTAGAAGTGGATTTTAATCCTAGGCTAGGTAAAGACAAGGAAGGTTTGCTTCGAATAATTGCAGACTACGATGGGTTGGCCATAAGGTCAGCAACCAAAGTTACTGAAAAAATTATTAAACAGGCGGTTAAACTTAAGGTTATTGGTAGGGCCGGTATCGGTGTTGATAACGTTGACATTACAGCTGCGTCAAAAGAAGGTATTATTGTAATGAATACCCCATTCGGAAACTCTATAACGACGGCAGAGCACACAATCTCTATGATGATGGCCGTTGCCAGGCAGATACCTGAAGCAAATATATCCACACATAGTGGCAAGTGGGAAAAATCAAGATTTATGGGTGTTGAGTTGACGTCAAAAACTTTAGGAGTAATCGGCGCAGGTAATATAGGCTCTATTGTGTGCAATCGAGCGTTAGGCCTAAAAATGAAGGTCTTAGCCTATGATCCATTCTTGTCAGAAGAACGAGCGCAGAAAATCGGTGTAACTAAAGTTGAATTAGAGGAACTACTATATAACTCAGATTTCATTACTTTGCATGTGCCCTTAACTAATCAGACAAAAAATATAATTGATACTGATGCTATAAAAAAACTAAAGCCAAGTGCTCGCATAATAAACTGTGCAAGAGGCGGACTAGTTGATGAAGATGCTCTTGCTCTTGCGTTAAAAGAAAAACGTGTTGCTGGTGCTGCATTTGACGTATTTTCTGTTGAACCTGCAATTAACAGTCCACTTTTTAATATAGAAAATGTGGTAGTCACTCCTCACTTAGGGGCTGCAACTACTGAAGCTCAAGAAAATGTCGCAGTTCAGGTAGCTGAACAAATGTCAGAATATTTACTTAAAGGAGCTGTCTCCAATGCTCTTAATATGCCATCTGTTACCGCTGAAGAAGCACTAATTATGCGTCCTTGGTTAAAACTTGCAGAAAGCCTAGGCGCGTTTATAGGACAAATGACGGTAGAGCCACTTTCTAAAATAGAAATTACATATAATGGATCTCTAGCTAAAATGAACTTAGAAGCACTTAATTGTGCTGCGATTTCAGGCATTATGAGGGTCAATAATGCGCAAATTAATATGGTCTCTGCCCCAATTATTGCCAAAGAGCGCGGCATTAATATTAGCACAACAACTCAAGATAAGTCCGGGGCCTTCGATGGCTATATTAAAGTTAAGGTTATTACTAAAACACGTCAAAAATCTATTTCTGGGACCGTTTTTTCAGATGGTAAACCCCGGTTTATTCGAATTAAGGGTATCAATATAGATTCTGAAATAAGTACGCATATGATTTATACAACTAATAAAGACGTGCCTGGAATAATTGGCGTATTGGGTAAAACACTCGGTGACAATAACATAAATATTGCGAACTTTACTTTAGGTCGAAAAAGTGTTGGTGGAGAGGCTATCGCACTACTTTCCATTGATGCCGCAGCAACGGATCAAGTTGTAAAAAACCTTAAAGAGACGTTGTTGTTCCAGCAAGTTCAACCTTTAAGCTTTATGGTTAACTAGGCTGTAGCTTGCTCAGTTAACCCAAGCTCATCAGCCATCACATCTATCACTAAAAATTTTACTGCTTCCCTGTGATAGTTATCCGTCACCTAGTACCTGAGATTTTAGTTATAAATACTCCCTATGCTTATTAGTTTATGATAGTTAATCAAACCAAAACCTTGTGCTCAAGATATAGAAAATATACGCTCTTACACTAGTAAAAATTTTAATTATTTTTAAGGTATTTATCATGACTAATGTTGTTATTCTCAGTGGAGCCAGAACTGCAATAGGTAGTTTTGGAGGATCCCTTTCTAAAGTATCACCGATAGATATGAGTACGGCAACAATAAAGGCCTCTTTAGAAAGAGCCGGAGTTGTAGGAGAACAAATTGGTCATGTTGCGATTGGTCATGTAATAAATACAGAGTCTAGAGATGCTTATCTCTCTAGAGTAGCCTCCATTAATGCTGGAATCTCTGACAGCACACCCGCTATGAATGTAAATAGGCTGTGCGGTTCAGGTCTTCAGGCAATAATTTCAATCACTCAATCTCTACTATTAGGGGACACAAATTTTGGAGTTGCCGGTGGTTCAGAAAATATGAGTCAGGCACCATATGTATTACAAAATAGCAGGTGGGGACAGAAAATGGGTGACACGTTAGCTCAAGATATGCTTCTTGCCGCACTTCAGTGCCCATTTGGAACAGGGCACATGGGGGTTACCGCAGAGAATGTTGCACAAGAACATAGTATTTCACGTAGCTCTCAAGATACTTTTGCCTTAGAAAGTCAAAGGCGTGCTGATATTGCTATAAACTCTGGTTACTTTGAAAAACAAATTATTCCTATAGAGGTAAAACATAAAAGAGAAAAAATTGAATTTAAAATTGATGAGCACCCAAAGCTATCAAATCTAGAATCTTTGTCTAACCTTAAACCTGCATTCCAAAAAGATGGTTCTGTTACACCAGGGAACGCCTCCGGGTTAAATGATGGTGCCGGAGCATTAGTTCTGGCTACTGAAGAAGCTGCTAATTCTGCAGGTCTGACACCAAAAGCAAGAATTCTTGGTTATGCACACGCTGGGGTAAGGCCAGAGGTTATGGGAATAGGGCCGGTTCCTGCCGTTCAAAGTTTACTTAAAAAAACAGGCCTTTCAATTTCTGACTTTGACGTAATTGAATCAAATGAAGCTTTTGCCTCCCAAGCTTTAGCCGTCAATAAAAACCTTAAGCTAGACCCCAAAAAAGTAAATCCAAATGGTGGGGCCATTGCTTTAGGGCATCCGATTGGTGCAACTGGTGCTATAATTGCTATAAAGGCTTTATATGAGCTGGAGAGAACCAACAGCTCTAAGGCATTAATCACAATGTGTATTGGTGGAGGACAAGGTATTGCACTAGCAATAGAAAGAATGTCTTAATACTTAAATAGAAGTAAAACTCTCACTTAATTTTATTCCTCCTGTAATAACACCTCTCCAATTCACTATAGGTCCATTTAAGTGTTTTTGAGCAATTGGATGTTTGCTATCAAGTGCACCATATTTTACCAACAAACCCGTTATAGCGGATTCTGCGGCTCGGGTGGTTCCATCTGTAATTTTCAATGAAATTCCAATACCCTTCTCAGGTAATATTGCAATAAAAACTCCTTCAGCACCTGTCTTAACAGCCACCTTGCCTTCCATTGCCATCATTAGCTCTGTACAAGCTCGTCCTTCTCCAGCTACCAAGTCTGGATGTTTAACCATAGCATCTACTAATCTAACTGCAGCTTTACCCCTCACTGTACTTGATTTTGAGTTTGCCATCTTCGACATTGCTCTAGAAAGACCGTGAACTGTAGTAGCAAAATTTGGAGCAGAGCACCCATCTATTGCATATCCAAGATCTGAAGTCTCTGTCATAGACTGGAAAGCCTCTTTAGCTAAAATTTGAACAGGATGTGCAGGATCAATATATTCAGGGCCAGCCCCTAGATGGCGACTTAATGTCAAAAAACCACTATGCTTACCTGAACAATTATTATGATATTGACAGGGTTTTTGATCTAGCAGTATTAATTCTGTTTTTGCACTTTTATCACTTGGGATTTGCGCACCACACCTAAATGAATTGTCATCGATATTCAAAGCTGACAACCACTCCCTAACACGGCCAGTATGAATTAAAGCCCCTTGGTGAGATGCACATGATAGAGCTAGCTGTTCACTGGTTAAGCCAAATGCATCAGCCGCACCACTTTCAACTAAAGGAAGAGCCTGAAGCATTTTAGAAGAAGAGCGTGGCAGAATTATGTGATTAGGGTCTCCCCAAGATTCAATAATGTTACCATTTCTGTCACATACCACTGCGTGACCTGTGTGATAAGATTCTAAGAAATCTCCCCTCCATATCTCAACCATTTTTACAGACATATTCATAGTTCTCCTAAAATCCTGAAATTTTGATTATTGCGTCTTTATTAAAATGTAATATTTGGTTATGATCTAGTAATACTTGTACATTGTCATTTTTTTCATAAAACTTTTGACTGTGTAAAGTATAAAAGTAAATGGATAATCGAAAGAAATTGGGCTGTAAAAATGAGCATTTTTCAAAAAATATTAAAACTAGTTATAATTGCTACTATAATGGTATACCCTCTGGTGAGTTTTAGCCAATCATCTAACACTGACCCTTTGGCAGATCCACTATTCACTAAATCTGATTGGAGTGTGTATGCAACAGACAACCCAAAACAATGCTGGCTCGCAAGTGTACCAAAGAAATCTGTAAACACAAAGAATGGAAAAAAGGTTGAAGTTAACCGAGGTCGAATTATTTTGTGGGTATCTTTTTGGGCAGGAACAAAAAATAGGGGTGAGGTGTCTTTTACAGGAGGTTACCCTTATAATAAAAACGATGTCCTTGATTTTAATATTGATAACAAAAAGTTTGATCTTTTTGTACCTACAGAAGGTAATTTTGCATGGGCCAAAGATACCAAGGCCGACAAAGAAATCATCACCGCTATGAAGCGCGGAAGTTCAGCTATCATAACAGGTGTATCAAAAAGAGGTACTAAAACAAGAGATACAATTTCACTAATGGGCTTCACCGCCGCATTAGAAGATGCAGAAAAAAGATGTCCTGAGTGATAGAGTATCTTGTTACTAAAACCTACATTTTTCAATAAGGTGACGGATGTCTGATATTAATTATATTGTAAATGATTTTAAGGTTATACCTCGCCTCACTGATGTGACCCTAAAATTAAACCTTGTTGGCCAAACTCGCGAACAATTAAAAGAGAAGTTAACTGTAGTCGGAGTTCTTGATAAACAGCTAAATATGCGGGTTAAGCAAATTTGGCAGTGGATTTATTTCAGGGGTGTGCGAAATTTTAATGAGATGACAAACCTTTCAAAATCACTTCAACAGACCCTAGCAGAAAATTATTCAATAGTTGTCCCAGAAATTATAGAAAAACAAGTGAGCTCAGATGGAACTCGAAAATATTTAGTTAGGATCATAGGGCGTCACGAAGTCGAAGTTGTTTACATTCCTGAAGAAGATAGAGGCACATTGTGTATATCAAGCCAAGTAGGGTGTACTCTAACCTGTTCTTTTTGTCATACAGGAACACAAA
>CAJIZW010000121.1 GCA_905181985.1 uncultured Paracoccaceae bacterium
GTAGTAAAACCTTCAAATACGCCTGACATAATTGATACTGCGTCTGGTTCTTGCCTCTGAGTAGTGTATTTGTTTTGTCCAGGCTTCCTTTTGTTGAGCCAGCTCTGAATTTCAACCTCACTAACTGGAATACCAGGAGGACAACCGTCTATTGTCGCACCTATTGCTGGCCCATGGCTTTCACCCCAGGTGGTTGTACGAAAAAGATGGCCAAAACGATTAAAAGACATTTAAGTTCTCCTGATAAATTGATCAGTTACATATGATATAATGAAAAGCCAAGTAGTTGATGTCAGGTTAGTAGTCTGAAACAAAAACAATGATTTATGTGTCACAGTAGGTTTATGATTAAAAATACTATCGTCTTGCTATTTATCAGATTAAAAATTATATCAGAATTACCTCGGGGAGCCTTACTGGCTGAGATGCGATAGCAGACCCGTTGAACCTGAACCGGCTAATACCGGCGGAGGGAAGGTTTGACTCAATCTCAGCCTATCCTCCGTTTTTATGGAGATACAAATGAAAATACTTCTATCTATATTCTTTGCTTTAGTAACAGTGTCTGTCGCCTATGCTAAATCAACCTTGACTGTTTATGCGCCAGACTATTTCACTTCTGAATGGGGTCCTGGTCCAAAAATTAAACAGGAATTTGAAAAAATTTGTGATTGTGATTTACTCTATATTTCTGGTGATTTAATGCCACGCTTAATGATTGAAGGTAAAAGAACAAAAGCAGATGTTGTTATTGGTCTTAATACGGACGTTACCTTTAAAGCAAGAAAGTTAGGAATTTTTGAGGCGCACAAACAGGACACTTCTTCTTTGAGTATACCAATAAAGTGGAATGATAAGGTTTTTCTTCCGTTTGATTGGTCTCATACTGCCTTTATCTACGATAATACAAAGTTAAAAAACCCACCACAATCTTTTGATGAACTGCTGAACTCTAAAGATGATATAAAGATAATAATACAAGATCCCCGAACCTCCATATCAGGGCTAGCACTGGTTTTATGGGTTAAGTCAATTTACGGGTCAAAATCTGAAGAAGCTTTTACAAAGTTAGCCTCAAAGGTGCTAACTGTGACTAAAGGTTGGTCTGAAAGCTATGGGATGTTTACTCAAGGGGAAGCGGATATGGTTTTAAGTTACACTACATCCCCTGCATACCATATAATTGCAGAAAATGATAAAAGTAAGTCTGCGGCGATCTTTTCAGAAGGCCATTATTTTTTTACAGAACTAGCTGCGATGACTAATAGCTCTAAAGAACCTGAGTTGGCAAAAGAATTTATGAACTTTATACTTTCTGAGACTTTTCAGAGGATGATTCCCACTGGAAACTGGTCTTTTCCTTCCAAGCTTGATCGAAATAAGTTGCCTGACGAGTTCGTAAATCTGCCGATGCCTAAAAAAGTATTATTTTATACTGAAGAGGAAGCACAGAAATATAGGGATATTGTGATTCAAGAGTGGTTAACAGCTTTTCAAAAATAAGCCCTACCTTTTTGGGGGGAGTATTGGTAGCCAGTTTTCTGGTTGCCGTTACCGTTGGAACATTAATAGCGGTAGTCTGTCGAATTGAAGGCTTTTCGGGGCTTACTTGGAATGAATGGACGGCAATAAGATTTACATTTTTTCAGTCTTTTGTTTCAGCAGCGGTAAGTGTTTTGCTAGCCATTCCAGTATCAAGAGCTTTTTTTCGACAGGATTTTATTGGACGAAATATTTTAATCACTCTTCTGGGGGCACCATTTATATTACCCGTCATAGTTGCAATATTAGGTTTAATATTGGTTTTTGGAAGCAAGGGTATATTAAGCCAGTTAATGGGCTTTAGTGCATTTTCGATTTATGGGGTGCACGGAGTAATACTAGCACACGTTTTTTTTAATCTACCTTTAGCTACTAGACTACTTCTTCAAGGTTGGGGTTCAATACCATCGGAGCAATTTAGACTTGGACAGTCACTTAGTTTTTCCCCGTTTAATTTTTTTATGCATCTAGAACTTCCAATGCTATGTAGAGTTATTCCTGGGGTATTTTTAATAATTTTTTTAATATGCACTACAAGCTTTGCTGTTGCGTTAACACTTGGAGGTGGTCCAAAAGCCACTACAGTTGAGCTTGCTATTTATCAGGCCTTCCGGTTTGACTTTAATCTCTCAAGGGTTGCAATTTTATCTATTATTCAACTCTTAATGTGTGGGTTAATTGCAGTTTTATCAATTTGGATTGCTTTTCCAGCTCATTATGAAGGTGGCTTGGATCGTGTGAGACCTATAGCAACTACTGGAAAAATTTTAGATTTTATATGCATTACATGCGCAACAATTTTTCTTATTCTTCCGCTGGCAATGATATTGATTCGTGGATCAGGTGGTTTATTTTTGCTACCTCAAAGTGTAATGTTTTCAGCATTGCGTTCAATTTTGGTTGCTTTAGCAGCAACAGGGTTAGCTACTATAATGACATTATATTTAGCATCCTTGATTGTTTATTCCTCGAAAGTATATGAAATCTTTGGTTATCTACCGATCGCGGCGTCTCCGTTAGTTTTAGGAACTGGTCTGTATATAATTTTTTATAATTGGATAGACCCTGGGAAGATAGCTTTGCCTTCAGCTATAGTTATCAACGCGATGATGTGTATCCCGTTTTCTCTTAGAATTATAACACCTGCTTTCAGAGATTTAGAAAACAGTTTTGGAAGATTAGCAAATAGCCTTAACTTGGTAGGTTGGTCTCGGTTTCGCTGGCTTATTTGGCCACGTTTGAAGGGTCCTATTGGTTTTAGCGCTGGTTTATCGGTAGCCCTTTCTATGGGAGACCTAGGTGTAATTGTACTTTTTTCAAACCCAAATCACTCAACTTTACCAATGGAAATATACAGACTAATGACAGCATATCGAATGGACGAAGCATTTGGTGCTGCGTTACTGTTACTAATGCTTAGTATTTCATTATTTTGGATCTTTGATAAGGGAGGCCGGATAAATGCTATCACTTAAATCTGTAGAGTACACAGTAGAAGAATTTACGCTCAAAGCTGATTTTGAGATACCCCGATTGGCTAAGGTTGCCTTGATCGGGCCGTCAGGGGCTGGAAAGTCAACACTTTTTTCTTTGATTTCGGGGTTTCTTAAGCCAAAATCTGGAAGCATTTTTATTGATAATGAAGATGTAACAACGAAACTTTCCAACCAAAGAAGAGTAACAACTATCTTTCAGGATGGTAATCTTTTCCCTCACTTAACTGTAAAGAGAAATATTAGCCTAGGGCTTAGGCCAGACCTCAGACTTAACAGTGAACAACAAGGTGTGCTAGACTATGCTATCGATAGAGTAGGATTGACTGACTTGGTGGACCGCAAACCTGGTAGCTTATCAGGAGGACAACAGAGTAGGGTTTCGTTGGCAAGAGCTTTGGTTAGGGATTGCCCGCTACTATTATTGGATGAGCCATTTTCAGCATTAGGTCCTTCACTAAAGTCTGATATGATAGAATTGGTTGATCAAATTTCTAATG
>CAJIZW010000122.1 GCA_905181985.1 uncultured Paracoccaceae bacterium
AGTGGATAGTTTTGATTTGCGAAGAGTTGGAGCCATCGTTTCTCGAAATAACGAAGTTGAGGAGACTGGCCTTGGAGCTGGTGTCTTGGGTGATCCTATATTGGGAATTGTTTGGTTAGCAAAAAGGATGGCACAGTATGATCAAAAAATCGAACCAGGACAAATAATTTTATCTGGGTCATTTATACGAGCTATAGAGGCGCACCCTGGCTCTCATATATTTGCTGACTTTGGTGATTTTGGCAACGTATCTGTTGATTTTGGAAACTAAACTCAAATTTTCAAATGTAACTTTGGCTTCCAAAATGGTCTGAATAATTCAATTTTTGGGCACCTGTTCATTACAACTTTTAAACCCGCTTCTTCAGCAATCTTAGCTGCTTCGTAGTTTATAACCCCTATTTGCCCCCAAAGAACTTTTGCTCCAATATCAATGGCTTGTTTTGCAATGTCTAATAAATCTTCAGGTCGCCGAAAAACCTCGACCATATCAACTTTACGATCAATAGACTCTAAGTTCGGAAATACTGGAATCCCTCTAATTTCTGTTAATCCAGACTTTGGATTAACAGGGATCATATCATACCCAGTTTCATGTAATACCCTCAATACTCCGTAACTGAATTTTGTCTTATCTGGACTAGCCCCAACCATCGCAATGGTCTTAGTGGATTTCAAAATTTCTTGAAGGTATTCGTTTGAGTAGGGTTGGTCATGATCCATATATGTCATTTTCTATTTTCCAATGGTGTTGCAATATCAGCTTTCAATTCATGGTCTTCAAGAGGGTCAGTAAACGGGTTGCGGTACAGCAGATCATGACTTTCAACCCCAATTTCAAAAGTGCAATCGGTTAACGGTCTAGCTACACATAGAATAACATAGCCATTATTAAGTTGACGATTATTTAAAGCTACTTGAGCAGTTTGATTAACTCGCCCATTTATCAGTTTTGCGGCGCAGGTTATACATCCACCGTACTTACACCCATAAGGTAAATCAACACCATTGGCCTTCAAGCTATCGAGTAAAGGCTTTCTGTGATCTACGTCATAAGTGATGTTACCTCTATTTTTTATAGTAATCTTACGCATCATAACCAGATATCACTTGTGCAATCTCCACCTGGGTATCGAGTTTCGTGACATCTACTAGGTCCATTTGGCTCTTTCCCAAAATCAACAATAAAATTTGGATCAATCTCCATTCCACCATTTTCTGTGTCGCAGTTTACCATCAGCATACAACCTCCATTAGTACGAATTTCAGGGTAAAATTGGTTGTCCCACGTACTAAAAAGTGATGTTGTTACAAAGAGCCTCTTTCCATCTAAAGAAAGTTGTATCATTTGTGGCCCTCCAGTAACTTTCACTCCATTCACTTCTGGTGCTTTGTTTAAAAGCCCACCCATCCAAACTTGACCGGTTAATTTAGCATTGTGGGGGTCACTAATATCATACTGTCTAATATCTCCATGTAGCCAGTTGCAGAAGTAAAGGTATTTATCATCCATTGAAAGTAAGATGACCGAGATTACTCCCGGCACAGGAATAGGCCATTCGGGATGAGGTTCATTTTCTACATCAATAATTTTTTCCCATTTCCACTCTCCTGCTGAATCTTTCCACCAATGAATGATGTTCGCACTAAGGGCGGCACCGACAAATCCGTGCGTACTGTCTGGGTCGTGATGAAAACGAACTTCAAGCGGAACTAATCCATCCTCACCTAAATACATAGATTGTATAGGTATTTTCTTTTCTAAATCCCAAAAATGAAGTTCACGCCCATACTTTAGATGCCCCACTTCTTCTAAGTCAAAGCCAGGCATAAATGTGTTAGGAGCTGCCCACTCAGAACTAACCATTATATTATGTCTGGGCTGATACCAAAAATCATAACTAAACTTAATATCACCCATAGAATTTTCCCACCGACCCACAATTTCAAAGCTTTCATTGAGATGCAAGTAACCTCCAGGCGCATTGCCAACTGCATCACCTAGCATTGAGATAATTATATCTGAACCAAGGCAGTGAATAGTATGTGGGGCAGATAAATTTGTTTTAGCCTTTATTTCTGAACCTTCGATAACTTTAAATAAACTGGGTTTTCTTGGATCTGTCCCGCAATCGATAATGTGAAGATTTGATGATCGAACTCCTGGTACAATTAGATACTTACGTTCTTTCTCTATATCTCCATGACAAGAAGAACATGCGTTCCACCCCATATGGTGCAGTTCGTCGCCAATACCAGGCATTTCTAATCTGGAAATTACACTAGAGTAAGAGCTACTCTCAGGGTCTGAATCAATTGTACAAAGATAATCAGGTTTTTGAATTCCCGTGCCTGTGTATATAGCGATTGTATATAAAATTTTTTCACTTGGTGCCATCATTGCATCAGTTGGGGAAGCATAACCTGGCCCACAACAAACAGAATCCATTCTATTTCTCCATTTCATAATACAAACAAATTATACATTGCCTTGATAAAAGAAATTTACAACAAAAAATAGTCAAGGGTATAAATAAACATAAAGCTATGTGTTCTAAAAAGTTTAATTGGAGTCAGATGCTAGTTTGTTAGAGGTTAACTCCATCATTTAGTAAAGTTTATTGCTTACTATCTTTCACCAAAGTGTGTTTTAGCAAAAGTTCAACTTCTGATAACAAAGGCATCGAGTCAGATGTTCCTTGACGGGTCACTGAAATTGCGGCTGCGGCGCAGCCCACATTTGCTGCCACAAGCCCACTCTCGCCTC
>CAJIZW010000123.1 GCA_905181985.1 uncultured Paracoccaceae bacterium
CGTCTCATGCAAAGGATGTCAGCGCGAGTGCCCAACAGGTGTAGATATGGCGGCAATGAAAATAGAAGTTTTAGCAGCTCGCATTAGGAAATATGGTCTAACATTAAATGATAGATTAATTTCTTATCTACCTCGATACGCCAGTGTTGCATCTAAATTTCCAAGACTTATGAATCTAAGGAATCGTGTTCCAGTTTTAGCAAGGATTTTAGAGAGAGCCACTGGTTTCTCTGCGAAGAGACCTCTTCCTGGTTGGTCGACTGATACATTTAACGACAGAAAGCATCCCTCACCAGCTAACCCAGATATTGTGTTATTTGCAGACACATTCAATCGATACTTTGAGCCAGAAAACTTGCATGCAGCAATAAGAGTTTTTGACAAAGCCAAGGTTTCTTTTGTTATAGCAAAACCAGAGGATAGAAAAAGACCCTTATGTTGTGGTAGGACTTTTTTATCGACTGGCCTCGTGGATAAAGCAAAAGAGGAAGCTACGCGATTAATTAACGCCCTCTTACCACATGCTAAAGCAGGCCGGTACATTGTGGGCTTGGAACCTAGTTGTCTATTAACCTTGAGAGATGAAATTCCAAGGCTTATCCCAGGTAAAGACGCCGAATTGGTAGCAAAGTATGCTCTTCTATTTGAAGAATACATTGCTAAACACTTAGACAAAAATTTATTAAAATCTCTATTTAAGTCTCCTACAGACACCATTTTATTGCACGGCCACTGTCATCAAAAGGCAGCAGGAGTGATGTCATCTGTAGAGCAAGTCTTAGACTTACTTCCCAATACTACTGTTGAAGTATTGGAGACAAGCTGTTGCGGAATGGCCGGGTCATTTGGATTAAAAACTGACACATATTCAGTTTCAATGGAAATGGGTGAGTTAGATCTTTTTCCTGCGGTACGAGCCAGACCTAAAAACTCCATAGTAGTTGCCGACGGAACCTCATGCCGTACTCAAATAAAAGATGGCACGAACACCGAAGCCATTCATGTTGCACGGATTTTAGAAATGGCTTTATCTGAAAGTTAGTTTTAGAGATAAAATTTTACTTACTAAAATTTACTCTAGACTTAATTATGATGTTTATTTTTAACGAAAATAGTTTTGAAAAATAAATTTTAAAGACCTATATAATATAAAAATTAAAAGAACACTTCCCATAATAATACGGAAATAATCTGTCCAATCTTGGCTTTCAGAGTGCGTACTCAAGTTATCAAACTGTTGAATAGCAAAAATAAATAAAATGCCATAACCTAATACGACAAGTACTCGAATTACCCTACCAATTAACAAGTACACCTATAAATCTCTTTGTATTATTTTTAACATGTAATTAACTTTTTTATAGTTTCCACCAAATCACTTAAATTAAAAATCAACATAACCCACAGTTAGCAAAATTAATGCGCGCCATTGAAGAACATCACGATCCGGACCCTCCACATTGCACAAACAATAAAAGCATGAATATTCTGACCCACATAATCTAATCTTGTCAATTTATAACCGACACATTGCTTAGGGGTAACTATATCCATTTGACAACATCAACCGTCTTCGTAATTTTTATTTTATTTAATCATTAATAATAGTTATACTAAGGTCCATAATTAAGAATAAATCCACGCATCAAGTTATCAAAATTATTAAGAGGCTTTGTCTCTTAAGCCTTTAGCAGAAGGCTATTTAACCATTTTTCGTCATTATCATTTGTCCGTCTATTTCCAGTTACCCAAGTTTGCATAACACTAATATCTGGTACTGTATCTACGTATGCTTTTAATACGTGTTCATTAATGTCATTAAAGTACCTTTCACCATTCAACCTCTCATTATTTCCATACTTAAAGGAGCTATAAAGAACTCCCCCAGATATTAACCCCTCGGATAGTCGCGTTAATATTGACACCAAATTAACTCTGCGAACATGGAGTAACGAAGCGCACGCCCATATCCCATTATAGAATCGATTAAATTCAAAATCTTCAAAAGTGCTTAACTCAATGTTAAGTCCTGTTAATTTCTTTGCTTCCGAAACCATACTGGACGACCCATCAAAAGCATCTACCCTGTACCCAAGTTTTTGAAAAATTAAACTATCTCGACCAGATCCACACCCTGCGTCCAAAATTAACCCTTGATCCGGAATATTAGCTAAGAAAACCTCGTAATTCTTCTTCATATCAATATTACAAGTATCTTTTATGAAACTCTCTGAATTGTTATTATAGTAGTCTACGCTCATTGTGATCTCTTATGATAGTTTCTCGTACCAAAGTTTTGTCAAACATACTTGTTTGTATATTTTTAAATAAAAGTAAGAGTTAGTGCACATGTTGATAAACTAATCTTCGTCGAAAGCTAGTTACACCAATTTACTAGCACAAGTGCTAAAATAATATAAAATTCCTCCTAAGATTTTCACCAAAGGAGTTATCAATGACCTTTAAGCTTTCTATATGATGTTTGTGAATAATAAAGATATGTAATTTCCTGTGGCTTTGCAAACAACAAAATAATTTGAACTCTGCAATCCAAACACTTAAAGATTACGTAGGAATCTAGATGTTAAGATCAAAGGGAATTCTAGTTAATTCGGACAATCGTTTACGTTATTATGTTAGATAAGGAAAATTCAATGATTTACCAAACACTTAGTTTCAAATTCTCAAAAGGCATAGCCACTATTACCCTTAACCGAAAAGATAATTCTGCCAATGCTTTAAACGCACAGATGACTGAAGAGCTATTTGATGTAAGTGTCAGGTGTGGCTCGCCAGACGTACGGTCCGTAGTTATTACTGGAGCTGGTAAAATGTTTTGTGGCGGTGGCGATTTGGTGGAGATGGATGCGATCGCAGACAAACATACCCACCTAACAAAAATGGCTACATTACTACATGCGGGGCTCACAAGATTCTCACATATAGATGCACCTATTATTATTGCTTTAAATGGAACAGCAGGAGGTGCTGGATTTTCATTAGCTTTAGCTGGCGATTATGTCATAGCTTCGGATAAAGCAAAATTTGTATCAGCTTACACAGCTTCTGGGCTTACTCCAGACGGATCCTCTACTTATTACCTTGCAAAGCATGTTGGTCTTTTGCGTGCGAAAGAATTAATGCTTACAAACCGGGTTCTTACTGCATCAGAAGCTCAAGAGTGGGGTATCGTAAACAAAGTAGTAACATCTGAGGTAGTGATGAAAGAAGCTTATATAATGGCAAAACAATTTGCCTCTGGGCCCACAAAAGCCTTTGGTGGTGTAAAACGGTTATTAAACACCGCTTTTTCAGATGGAATTGAAACTCAGCTTGATCATGAGACACGTTCAATTGCTAATATGATGCGCACCAACGATGGGCCTGCTGGTATAAGTGCCTTTCTTGCAAAGAAAACTCCACAATTTAATGGGAAATAAAAAGACTGACTAAAAAAATTATTTATAATTTGAACAAAAATAGATACGTAATTACTGAGTTTTTTTGTGTAGTTTATTTTTTACCTAATAAACCCTCTCGTTAATAGAGACTGATCTTAAGTCTTATAGGTCAATTTCAATTACACCTCCCTCGAGTAAAGCGCGGCTTTTGCACAGAATAATTTGAGTTTGTTGTTGTCTTTTTGACAACACGAAGTCTCGATGCTCTACTTCTCCTGATATTAACTCACACCTACAAACCCCGCAAAGTCCGTCAGAGCACTTTACGTCAATAGGACAACCATTCTCTGTCAAGACATCGGTAGCAGACTTATTAAATGGAACAACCAACTCTCGTTGAGACTTTACGAGTTTTAAAATAAAATTTTGATTTACATAATCTGGTTCCTCAGGAACCGAGAAATATTCTAAATGAACTTTTTCTTGAGGAATCCCCTTATTCTCAGCTGCAAGAACAACAGAATCCATATATCGTTCTGAACCACAAATATAAACTTGCATATTATTTTTATAATTATCCAAGACAACATTAAAATCAGCACGTGTCCCTTCATCAGAAAAATGAAAATGCACTTTGTTAGACCATGGAAAAGTTTTCAGATCGTCTAAATACCCTGCTTTCAATTTTGAGTTAGCTGAATAATGGAGTTCGAAGTTTTTTCCTAAAGCATACAAACGGTGAGCAAATGAAATCATAGGAGTAACACCAATACCTCCCCCCATCAAAAAAGTTTTTGTTGCTGTTTCATCTAATTCGAAATGATTAATTGGTTTAGAAATAAATACCTTACGGCCTTCTAAAAAGATGCGATGCATCATTTTAGAACCTCCACGCCCCTCATCCTCGCGTAGAACACCTATTTGATATTTGGATCTGTCTGCAGGATCTCCAGACATTGAATATTGACGCAAAAACTCAGGAACAACCACAATATCTATGTGCGCTCCTGCAGTCCATTCAGGTAAGTCCAGCCCATCGGGCCGCTTAAACTCATATTTAATTAACGACTCTGTCATTTCCTGAACTTTACTAACTACAACTTGGATAACAGGGGCATCATTTGGTACACTATACTGATGTATGTGGTCAGTCTCTCCATTTTTTAATTTTATTTTATATTCATCTGCCGTTATCATCGCTTGATACGCTTCGATACCACTCTCACGATCCATCGGTGATGGGTAAGGCCAAGGATGAGGCGCAAGATTAGCTGGGTATACGGCAAGGGTTTGATCTTCATATTTTAGGTTAAGATCGCGCTGCAAACCTCGACGATTTAACTTTTTCCTGCTAGGCTTATAACCGCCATCTTCCTCTAACTCTATGTCCCACCACCATTTTTTAATGTCATTAAGATCACCATTTCCAACTAAATCATCCAACTTCGCCAATGGTTTTGCCAACTGTGGAGCATTTGAGGCTAGCCACCTAAACGGGGCTTCCGCAAATAACCCTTCTAGATTCCAGGGACATGTTTTCATACAACGACCGCACATTGCCCCACCCTCTGTAGTAATCCGATAGGTAGCACATTTTTGGCTATCAGATTTCCAAATTTCATAACCATTAAACATCAACTTTGGTCCTGCTGTTATCGCACCCGCTGGACATTCGCGTGCACACTTGTTGCAGTTCTCACAAAAATTCTGAAGACCAAAGTCAATAGGCTTATCGTACGCCATGGGCATATCGGTTGTAACAGCTCCAGATTTTAAACGTGGGCCAAGATACGGATTCAAAATAACTTCACCTATACGGCTAACCTCACCCAAACCTGAAAGTAATAATAAAGGTGGCTGAAGAACCTCTCCATCCATTACCGTATGGGACTTTGCTTTGTAGCCTAAATTACGAATTTGTTTAGCAACCACACCTCCCAACAGTGAAAACCTCAAATAAGCACGCATAGATTGGGCTACTGAAATCCAGTCATCACCCGAAGCGCCCTCCATAGTTTCATAACCTTGATCTACAATCATGGAGATCGCATTATCATGAGGGGGGTCAATAGGGGTACCAGTCGCATCGTGGCTATACCATGCCCAATCCGGGCATCTAGAAATCCCAACTGCATCTATTCCTAAGAAGTAGCTAGTAGCTTTAATATTATTTGCATTTTTTTCTATGTCTGTTGGGCGAGAACCAGAAGGGTTTGGATCACCATCTTGAAGCAAAATAAAAGCCCCAAGTGCACGCCGTTGTGCGGATGAAGGTGCAGTTTTACGAACATAGTACCCACCTTTTGCACCATCTTGATTAATTTTTCCCATATCACCAAATTGAGCTCTCGCAAACATATCAGTGCGCTTTGGCACTCGTGCAACTCTTGCTTCGTCAATGTAGGTAGTTGGCGTCTCAACCCGTTTTAAACGCTCAAATGGATGTGCCCCATCTACAAATCTTCTTTTTGTATACGGATCACGATTCATTGCATTTTTAGAAAACCCCTTCCCTAACCACCAGGCCGGTCCTTTGGTTTTAAACCAAGGTTGTTCATGTTCTGATGCAAGAGGCCTATCAACAAGGAGATCAAGTGTGCAGGTAACAGCAGCAAGTCCAAAGCCTGAACCGATATAAGGTGCAATTAACTGCCCCTTAATACACCATACTAACCCTGCAGTAACTGCTAATTGATTTAAATCAACATCTGAGGCAGACCCCGAATGAGATTTAGCATCATGTCCTAACAACCGAATATAGTTAGCTATCACCGCCGCAGTTTCATTTGCTCTCAAACATGCCCGATGACTTAATGCGTCTTTTAACCAATCAGTTCCAGGTTCGTCTGAGCGAATATCACGTGGGTTTTCATATAAAAATATAAGCACATGTGTATGCCCATTAATAGTCGTAGGTGGCGCTTCCATTGACTCTTTAAGATCTGCCATAATCCCATCAATACCTGCCGCAAGAGTTTTAGTTTGGCGAGTGCGCAAGGCTTCTGCCAAGTGAACGATATCTGGGTTATTAAAAGGTTTTGATAATAAATCTGTATCTTGAAGTCGACAGACACCTACCATTGATGCATCCGAAAAAAAGCCAAAAGCCTTAAGGTGATCTGCTCTCTCCTTAGGGTCGACAGGTATTTCTGAAACCGCTTTATTTATCATACCATCGCGGATCGCATCCAGCATGGCCTGATACTCACACATTGCATTAACAATACTTTCAGGTGCCTCTGGTCGACGAAATGACAGTGCACACATTGGGGGCACCGTAGTCAAATCGGGCATTCCCCCACGCTTCAATCTTTCTGTCGGATAAGGTCCCATATGAACAGGACGCTTTTTAGTAGAGAATAAGCGCATTCCTATACCTTGTTACCCCTTTAACTTAAACATCCTGGCCCTGTTTACCTAAAGTATTAACCTTTTTTAACCAAGGATAAAGGGTTGAGTAATGTTTTAAGTATAAAAAATTATAAAGTTATTATTTGGTAGACTGAGCAAGTTACATTTCCTTAACTCAAATATATTCATATCCCTAATATTAATACTTCTTTCAAATCGTGTAATAGCTAAGATACCAAACTATAAACCCATAGGATCCATGAACGAATTCAACAAAGATTATCTAAATTACATCTATTTACTTAAAAGTATCACCCTATACTGCTGTTAATGATTGTTTAAGATCTACAACCAAATCTTTAACGTCCTCAAGCCCAACACTTAGCCGCACTAGTCCGTCATTAATACCTAAATACTTTTTTTGATCGATAGATAATCTTTGATGAGTTGTGGTAGCAGGATGAGTAATCAGACTTCGGCTATCTCCCAAGTTATTCGAAATTGATATTATTTTTAAATTATTGAGAAAACTAAAAGTGGTCTTTTTGTTACCAACAAGTTCAATTGCAATTACCGTTCCTCCTCCAGTCATCTGCTTTTTTGCAAGTGAATATTGAGTATGTGTCTTAAGATATGGATAAGTAATTTTTTTTATTTTTGGATGTTTTTCTAATGATTTTGCAATTTTTAATGCAGATTCAGCCTGCGTTCGACATCTAAGGTTAATTGTTTCTAAACTTTTAAGCAAAATCCAAGCATTAAATGGCGATAAAGAGCCGCCTGTATGTTTCATGAACGGCAGTACTACCTTCTGAATAAATTCCTCAGTTCCACAAATCACTCCTCCCAAACACCTCCCTTGACCATCGATATGTTTGGTTGCTGAGTATATAATTACGTCAGCCCCGAGAGATGAAGCTAAAGAGAACACTGGTGTAGTAAAAACATTATCAACTATTACCAAAGCGCCTTTTCTATGTGCAATTTCTGATACGGCAGCTAAGTCAATAATTTCCAAAGTAGGATTTGATATTGTCTCTACAAAAACTACTTTAGTATTTGTTGTAATAGAACTCTCCCAATCATCCAGGTCTATCCCATCGACAAAACTTATTTCCACACCAAATCTTGGCAGGAGTTCTTCAATAATATAAAGACACGAACCGAATAGTGCTCTTGATGCTACAAGATGGTCACCAGCTTTTAAGATAGAGAATAATGCTCCATGGACGGCTGCCATTCCCGTTGCAGTGGCATATGCATCTTCAGTCTTTTCTATTGCAGCCATTCTTTCTTCGAACATTCTTACTGTCGGGTTCTCATACCTTGAATAACCAAACTCTTCTTTTTTTGGGTTTAGAAAAAGATCCTCCGCTTGCTCAGCAGTTTTATACTTAAAACTTTGTGTTAAAAAAATAGCCTCAGACATTTCATTGTACTGGCTTCGTTTCGTTCCTGAATGGACAGCTATGGTTTGGGGTGACAGTTTTTGCATAGTATTGGCTTTCACTTAATAAGTTTCAGGCCCTAATAAAACACCTTAAAATAAAAACGTGGTGCTTATATAAACCTCTTTAGCAATTTTTTTCCTGTGGCTTGCAATCTGGTCTCAAATCACCACTAAATTAAAGTCTAAGTGGGTATATTTGTAGGGTCAAGTTAAACAATCCCGTCTTAAAAAAGAAAGAGAGAAAAACAAAGGCATTTGTAGAACAACAAATTGATGGTGGCAGCAAAATCGGTGCTAATTATCGGTTCTGGGGCCGTTGGTTGTCCTAAAATTAGGCACTTTTCATATTGTTCAGACATTACCTGAATTTTTTCAGTACTTAGTATGCAAGCAGAAACTGACTACCTACGCACGCAAAATTATCTTGGATTAACAGTGCACCACGTGGAAGGGTGTGGGGGTAGTGGATAGATTTGCGATGATTCTTTGATACACAAAATTTGGTCAAACGTAACACATTCCTAAAACTTTGACCTAAATGGATCTGACAACTCACGTAGAAAAATACACTATCCGTTGGGCCCTTAAGATGGGGAACAGCTGCTCGCTATATAAATTTATTGCAAGAAAGGAGACTTCAATGCCTAATAATTCAAAAATTAAAAATATTATGTTATTGGCGGCTATGACCTTTGGTATATCGGCAGGATTTGCCGTAGCAGAAAATTCTACCATCGATAATGTTTCGACAGTGACCGACGAGATGCTACTCAACCCATCAGATGGCGATTGGTTGATGTGGCGCCGTACTTACGACGGTTGGGGTTATAGCCCACTCGATGAAATTAATAAGAGTAATGTCGGTGATCTTAGACTAGCTTGGGCCTGGGGCATGTCACCAGGGGGACGAACACAAGAGACCCCACTAGTCCATGACGGGGTAATGTACCTCCAGAATTCC
>CAJIZW010000124.1 GCA_905181985.1 uncultured Paracoccaceae bacterium
GTGCATAATAAATTTGTCGTAGATCAGCTCAGGTCCAAGGGAGCAATATTCATTGAAGACCTAAATGACTGCCCCAGTGATCGACCAGTTATTTTTTCTGCTCACGGTGTGCCTAAATCAGTAGAGCAAGCGGCAGTTAATAGAAAAATGATTTATGTAGATGCTACATGCCCGCTAGTTTCAAAGGTTCATAATGAAGCAGAACGACATTTTTCAAATGGTCGCCAGATGATTATGATAGGACATGAAGGTCATCCCGAAACTATTGGAACAATGGGCCAGCTTCCAGCTGGTGAAGTACTCTTGATAGAAACGGTTAGTGACGTACAAAAAATTGTACCTAGAGATGAAAATCTTTTAGCATTTATCACTCAAACAACTCTATCTGTTGATGACACTATAGAGATCATTACAGCCCTCAAAAAAAGATTTCCAAATATTATTGGTCCCCATAAAGAAGATATATGTTATGCTACTACTAACAGGCAAACTGCAGTCAAGGTAATGTCGTCTAAGACAAAGACTATGCTAGTGATCGGTGCCCCTAATTCGTCAAACTCTAATCGTTTAGTAGAAGTAGGCTTAAAAGCGGGATGCTCGTATGCCTGTCTAATTCAAAGGGCTACAGAAATTGATTGGGTAAAACTTAAAGATGTTACGTCCATAGGTTTAACTGCTGGAGCTTCCGCTCCTGATGAACTCATTAACGAAGTTATAGCTGCGTTTAGGGAACGTTATGATACCACCGTAGAGTTAGTTGAGACTGCCATCGAAAACATTGAATTTAAGGTGCCTAAAATCCTTAGAGAATTTTCGTGAAAAATATTCCCAAGCCAGCATTAATATTGAGTTGTTTAGGCTTAATTCCTTTCTTTATTTTCTCAGTATTTCAAATAACACAACTCGGCAGCGCAAGACAGCAACCCTTTTTATTAAATAATTCTGAGCTCGATAAGTTATTACTTGCATATGGAGCCACAATACTTAGCTTTATGGCAGGAACTCATTGGGGGTTTGCTACAAAAAGCTCAGGAATAGTATCTGTAAAGGCTTATTTATCTAGTGTAATTCCAACTTTATTAGTGTTCTTAATAATACCAGAGCACTTTTTTTCTGTGAGTCACAATATCAAATTATCATTGGTTTTACTGTTAATTGGCTTTTTGGGAATCCTATTATTTGACGTCCATCACTGGAAAGAGAAACTTGCACCACAATGGTGGCTAAGTTTACGCGTTCCCATGACCCTTATGGTAGTGACATTACTTTTAGTTGGTATATCTGTCTAATGTTTATTTGTGCCTATACTGATGGAGCTTGCTCAGGAAACCCTGGGCCCGGTGGTTGGGGGGTCATAATAACAGCTACAAAGGACAAAAACATACTAAAAAAGATAGAGTTAAATGGAGGGGAAGAGTATACTACCAACAACCGAATGGAATTAACGGCAGCTATAAACGCATTAAACGCACTGGAACGACCTTCAACAATAACAATCTATACAGATAGTGTTTATGTTAAAGATGGTATCTCCAAATGGTTGTCATCTTGGAAATCAAAAGGTTGGAAAACTGCATCAAAAAAACCTGTAAAAAATGAAGATCTTTGGAGGGAATTGGACGAAGCCAGGGAACCACACCAAGTAACCTGGGAATGGGTGAAGGGGCATGCTGGAAACGCAGACAATGAGCGTGCAGATTTACTTGCTAGATTAGGCATGGCCCCTTTTCAAAATTAACTAATAATTCTTGAAATTGTGATTAGTAAAAATAAAAAAAGTTATTCTAAAGTAATTTTTTTGGCAGACTGTTCCCCATTAAAAACTCTTTAGTAGTTACAACTCGTTTCCCAGGTTTTTGAACGGAGGTAATCGACACAGCTCCAACCCCACATGCCACCGTGAAACCCTCTAAAATTTCTCCAGGATCCGCCTTTATGTTTCTCGTATAACTACCCAAGAGCTTAAGGCGCTCACCATTTACATAAAACCAAGCCCCTGGCCAAGGAGACATTGCACGAATTACCCTATCTATTTCTATAGCCGGCTGCCGCCAATCTATCAAAGTTTCATTCTTTAAAATTTTTTGAGCATACGTTGTACCCTGTTTCGATTGTTGGATATCTCCAATGTCACTAATTTTAGAAATAGTATGGACAATTAAATTTGCTCCTATGTTAGATAATCTTTCGTGAAGCTCACCTGATGTTTCCCGTTCCCCTATCTCCACCTCGAATGTATCAACTATAGCTCCTGTGTCTAAGCCTTGATCCATCCTCATTATACATACCCCCGTTATAGGGTCACCTGCCATAATTGCTCTTTGAATTGGTGCTGCCCCCCGCCACCTTGGCAAAAGTGAAGCATGAACGTTCAAACACCCAAATCTGGGGCCATCCAAAATTTCCTTTGGAAGTAAAAGGCCATATGCCACAACAACACCGACATCAGCCTCAAGGTTTAAAAAATCATGAACAATCTTATCATCAGAAAGTCTAGACGGGTGCCTAACCAAAAGTCCAAGCTCATTTGCTCTAACATGTACTGGTGAGTTACGAACCTTTTGTCCACGCCCCGCCACACTCGGTGGTTGACAGTAAACACATACTATCTGATGACCCTCTTCAATCAGTGCGTTTAGAATAGGAACAGAAAAACTTGGGGTACCAAAAAATACTATCTTCATAAACTGTAATTACTCATTTTAATTAAATTTGAATTTAATACTCTAATTATCTACAATCAGCTTACCATCTAAATGATCAATCTCATGACATATAACAGCAGCGGCGATCCCTTCAAACTGATTTCGATTTAGTTTAGATTTCTCATCCATCCACATCACTTCTATGGTGTATGGTCTCTCAACTTTCACTGGCATTTCTGGTATTGAGAGACACCTCTCTTCGTTGACTTGCGTTTCGTTTGATTTAAATAAAATCTCTGGATTTATCATAGTTACTGGCTCAGACGCTCCATTTTTCCAATTTATATCCATCACAAATAATCTGTTGGTAATTCCAATCTGAGGTCCTGCTAGACCTCGACCTGAAGCCTCATATAAAGTATCATACATATCATTAATGGTAGTCTTTATTTCTTCAGAAACTTCTAATACTGGTGTGCAAAGTGACCTTAACACTGGGTCTGGATATTGAATTATACCTAAGATCATTCTTGTAATTTTTCCCTCTTAAGTTTCTTCATTTTCCGCGTAATTAACTGCCTTCGCAAAGGGGTTAAATAATCTATAAAAAGTTTGCCATTTAGGTGATCTATTTCATGTTGTACACAGGTCGCCCACAAGCCTTCAAAAGTCCGTTGCTCTTCTATGCCTGCTCTATCAATCCACCTAACTGTGACCACTGAGGACCGTTCAACTTCTCCATACTGATCAGGAATTGACAGACATCCCTCTTCATGAGTATTTTTTTCATCAGACGCAAACAAAACCTCAGGATTAAACATCTGGATAGCATCTAAATTCTGATCCTCACTGTGGTTGCAATCAAGTACAATCAACCTAATCAAAGCCCCTACCTGAGGCGCAGCTAATCCTATCCCTGGTGCTTCATACATTGTCTCTAACATATCATCTGCTAAGGTAAGTAATTGATCCGAAACAACCGTAACAGGTAATGCTTTTTTTCTCAACTTAGGCTCTGGATGTATTAATATTGGCCTAATTGTCATAAAATATTTTACTCTTCATTTTCTTACTTTACCTCATTAAATTTTTGATATTTTATAGACAGATTATAATCACTTTATTAAAAAAACACATAAAATCCTAAACTTTATAGGATAGAGGGTCAATCATGGATTTTGATGAATTAATAGAAAGACGCAACACCCACAGTGCTAAGTGGGACATAATGGAAGAAAAGTATAATATTTCTAAAGAAGACGGTTTACCTATGCACGTTGCGGAAATGGATTTTAAACCACCTAAAGTAATACAAGAAAAACTTGGTGACCTTCTTTCTCACGGATTTTATGGTTACTTTGCTGATTATAGTAATTACCATTCTTCAATAAAATGGTGGATGAAAACTCGTCACAATTGGGATGTTGGCGAGTCAAAAATTTTTACTGTCCACGGCCTAGTTAACGGTATGGCTTTATGCGTTGACGCTTTCACGAGCTCTGGTGATGAAATTATTATGTTAACCCCAATGTATCACGCTTTTTTTAACGTTCTAAATGCGACGGATAGAGTAATCCGAGAGTTTCCTCTCAAACTGGAAGAGGACAAATATATTCTGGATTTTTCTGAGTACAAAAAATTGCTTACAGGAAAAGAAAAAATGTTAATTTTTTGTTCACCGCATAACCCCGGAGGGAGAGTGTGGGAAATTGAAGAGTTAAAAGAAGTGGCAAAATTTTGTAACGAAAATGACCTTTTACTTGTCAGTGACGAGATTCATCATGACCTTATCATGCCCGGATATACTCACAATGTAATGGCAGTCGCAGCACCTGAAATAAATGATAGACTGATTATGTTAACTTCCAATACTAAAACATTTAATATTGCGGGGGCACACACCGGTAATGTTATTATCAGTAATTTAGATTTAGCTAATGTTTTCGAAGAAAAAATGAAAACTCTTGGGCTTAGCCCAAATACTTTAGGTCTTCACATGGCCACAGCTGGGTATTCTCCAGGTGGCGCAGAATGGCTTGATAACTTACTTTTATACATTGCAGAAAATTTTAGAATTTTCGATTCTGGAATAAATAATATTCCAGGCTGCAAAGCTATGCATGCGGAAGGCACATATCTTGCCTGGGTAGACTTTTCAGGCACAGGGATGCCGCAGGCCGAAATTAAAAACCGTATCGAAACAATAGCTAAAATTACAACTGTATACGGGTCAGTTATGGGAGAAGGTGGTGAAGCTTTTATGAGATTTAATATCGCCACCCCAAGATCTCGAGTTCTTGAGGCAGTGGAACGTATGCAAAAAGCATTTAAAGATCTACAATAGTAAGCCTCAGTTAAACATGGATCGCCTATCTAATGGTAAATTTAAATACCAAAAACATTAACTTTACACGATAGGTTTAAGCAATGGATTTTGACGAAGTTATTGAACGCCGTAATACTCACAGTAGTAAATGGGATGAGACAGAAGAGCGGTACGGTGTTTCAAAGGGCGATGGACTACCTATGTGGGTCGCAGATATGGATTTTAGACCTCCTGTAAACATCCAAAAAGCTTTAGAAAAATCACTTCAGCACGGTATTTATGGATATTATGGTGATTTTGAAGAATATAAGACCTCCATAAAGTGGTGGATGAAAAACCGTCATAGTTGGGATATTGGTAATAGTGCAATCTTTACAACCAACGGTTTAGTTAATGGAATGGCATTATGTGTGGATACGTTCACAGAATCTAACGACGAAATCATTATGTTTACACCAATGTACTATACATTTTTTAGGGTATTGAATGCTACTGACAGAGTAGTTCGTGAGTTTACCCTCAATTTAGACGGTGACCGATATACATTAGATTTTTCAGAATACAAAAAACAGCTTACCGGAAAAGAAAAAATGTTGATTTTTTGTTCTCCACATAATCCAGGTGGAAGAGTTTGGTCTAAAAGTGAACTCAGACAGGTAGCCTCTTTTTGCATTGAAAATAATCTGATTTTAATCTGTGATGAAGTTCATCATGATCTTATTATGCCCGAGAATACTCATAGTGTGATGGCTGTTGCGGCTCCCGAGGTTAATGATCGTTTGATAATGTTAACCGCAAACACAAAAACCTTTAATATTGCTGGGGCGCATACAGGTAATGTTATCATTAACAACCCAGAACTTGCTGCTAAATTCGAAATTCGGATGGTGGCGTTAGGTATATCACCCAACTCCTTTGGAATACATATGGCAACAGCTGGGTACTCTCCAGAAAGCGCAAAGTGGCTTGATGACTTAATGATATATATAAGAAGTAATATGGATATTTTTAACAAAGGTGTTAATAAAATACCAGGGTGCAAAGCTATGTCGATTGAAGGTACATACTTAGCTTGGGTTGATTTTTCAGGCACAGGCATGTCTAAAGCAGAAGTCAAAGACCGAATAGAAAAAGAGGCAAAGATTACTTCTAATTATGGCTCAGATATGGGGAAAGGTGGGGAAACATTCTTGAGGTTTAATATTGCCACACCAAGGTCTCGCGTTATCGAGGCTGTGAAACGTATGCAAAACGCATTTAAAGATTTACAATAGAAATAATTATAAAAGTAGTAGGAAACTAAAATGGTAAAAAAAATGGATAGCATTGTTCTAGCTAATAGACCTTTGGGAGATGCCGAGCTTGGTAACTTCAGATTAGAAACAGCCGAATTGCCCCAACCAGGCCCCAATGAGTTCCTAGCACGCACCATATGGCTATCTTTAGATCCATACATGAGGGGAAGGATGAATGATACGAAATCGTATTCGCCACCGGTAGGGATTGATGAACCTATGGAAGGGGGTTGCGTAGCCGAGGTTATGAAATCTAATAACGCTGATTACTCCGTGGGAGACATAATATTAGATCGTCTTGGATGGACTTCCCACGGTATTTCCAAAGGTATTGGAGTTAGAAAAATTGACCCTATGATCGCACCAATTTCTTCAAACCTAGGAGTTCTCGGTATGCCAGGCCTAACCGCTTGGGTGGGGTTAAATGATATTTTAGAAGCTCAACCTGGAGAAACAATTGTTATATCTGCGGCAACTGGTGCCGTTGGGAGTCTAGCTGGCCAATTGGCAAAGCTTAAAGGCATGCGGGTCATAGGAATTGCTGGAGGGTACAAAAAAACACAATATGCTATAAATGAGTTAGGATATGACGTTTGTATTGATCACAAATCTGCAGACCTCGACGAACTACGGCAACAGATTAGTGTCGCCGCACCAAACGGCGTAGACTGTTACTTTGAAAATGTTGGCGGAAAAACATTAGAAGCAATATTGCCATTGCTGAATACCTTTGCAAGAATTGCTCTTTGCGGGATGATCGCATGGTACTCACCACAAGCTACTAAAACTGCAGGGCTCATTCCCGCAGTGTGGGGCGCCATACTTAGGCAACGCTTAAGGGTGCGTGGTTTTATTATTTTTGACCACTATGATAGGATGGACGCGTTCCTTGATGAGGTGGCTCCCATGGTAAGCAACGGAACAATAAAATATAAAGAAACAGTTTCCCTTGGGCTCAGTTCAGCACCTCAATCTTTCTTAAACCTTTTAGAAGGGAAAAATTTTGGAAAACAGTTGGTTCGAGTAGGTGATGACCCAAAATAAGTTGACCTAAACGAAGAAAAAAACCTTGTTCTGCAGGTTTAGTTCAGTGATACTAAATTGCCTTTAATAATTAGACAGTCTATGAATATTTTTAGGCTTACTATCTATGTAAAGTGCTCTGAAAAATAGTTATGTTCTTGAATGTACTAAGGAAAAATAAATGACAAATTATCTAGAGTTTGAAAAGCCACTGGCTGAGATGTATTCAAAAGCTGAAGAGCTTCGTTCTCTAGCTCGTGATGACAAGGATTTGAATGTAGATGACGAGGTTCATTCGCTAGAGATTAAGGCTGAGAAACTATTGGAAAACCTATATGGCAATCTAACCGCCTGGAGAAAATGTCAGGTTGCAAGACACCCAGATAGACCACATTGTAAAGATTATATAGAGAATTTATTTGAAGAGTATATTCCTCTAGCTGGAGACAGAAATTTTGCGGATGATCACGCAGTAATGGGTGGCCTGGCCCGTTTTGGTGAACACTCTTTAATTGTGATCGGTCACGAAAAAGGATCCGATACAAAAAGTAGGATAGAAAGAAACTTTGGTATGGCGCGGCCTGAGGGGTATCGTAAGGCAATTAGATTAATGGATCTTGCTCATCGCTTCAACCTTCCAGTACTTACCCTTGTAGATACCCCCGGCGCATATCCGGGTAAAGGCGCAGAAGAACGCGGACAGTCAGAGGCTATAGCGAGATCTACACAAAAATGTTTAAAAATAGGTGTCCCATTGATTTCAGTTATTATTGGAGAGGGTGGCTCTGGTGGAGCAGTGGCCTTCGCGACAGCTAATAAAGTTGCTATGTTAGAGCACTCTATCTATTCAGTAATTAGTCCCGAGGGTTGCGCCTCGATATTATGGAAAGACTCAGAGAAAATGCGAGAGGCTGCCGAAGCGCTTAAATTAACAGCGCAAGATTTGAAAAAACTAGGTGTATGCGATATAATAATACCTGAACCAATCGGGGGTGCCCAAAGGTTTAAAAATGAAGTTATACAAGCTGTAGGTAGTACAATAAATGAAATGCTTCTTGAGTTTAAAGGACAGGATAGCACTACATTGATTAGGGATAGGCGTGAAAAATATCTATCAATGGGTCAAACAAGCCTTGTTGCGTAATAATAAAAGTATTTTTAATATTTTGTCTCTAACAATAACTGCTCAGAAGAAGTTTCAATTACTACTTCAAGTTTTTTTAAGAAATCCCCTTTATCAAGTTTGGGGGGTATAGGATTTAAGAATTCTATAACTGCAGTACCTGGGTGCCTATAGACACCTCTACGGGGCCAAAAATAGCCAGCGTTTGTAGATACAGGGACACATGTTTGATCAAGTTTTTCATATATTAATGCAGCCCCAATCTTATAGGGTTTTTTCTTACCCGGTTCCACTCTAGTCCCCTGAGGATAAACTACTAACTGACCCCCGATTGAACTTCGTCGCTCCAAGTCTTTTAACATCTGGAAAATAGCACGCCCTCGCTTACCCCTAGTAACAGCCACACAACCAAGTCTGTAGGCATACTGTCCAAATATGGGGATATATAGCAACTCTCTTTTCATAATAAAGCGTCCATTTGGTATAACACTATAAATCATAATTATATCTAAGAATGACTGATGCTTAGACGCAATCAAAACTTCATTAGTAGGGACTTTACCTCTTATCTCTGTTTTCAGGTTTACAATCCAGCTTGCCGACCATCTAACATAGTTCGCGAAACACCAAACAGCGACTAAAGCTCCCCTCCTGCTAACAATCATCCAAGGTAAAAATATTAAGGAGAAAAACATTAAAGACAGATACATTTGAACGTTAAAGATCAAAGACCTGCACCATTGAAGCATATATGTTGTACTCTGCTTAATCATTAGATCCTCATTATTCTCTAATATCTTATTTAAAATATCTGAATTAATAGTATATTCTTTTTCATGCAAACTTATAGCAACTTAGCTGAAAGAAATTTAAGTAGAAAGACAACACTTTACTCAACTTTATTATATCAATTCACTTAAACCTTAAATATTTTATTTTAGAAAAGTACAAAATGGTAAGCTCAAGAAAAAAGAAAAATAATATCAAACCAGAGACAACTAATAGTATTGATCAAAAAGTACTAGAGATAATACAAAACGAAGTAACCTACGAAACTACGTTACGAAAAATTGAAAAAAACAACAGTACCGTCACAGCTCAAAAAGAAAAGATAATCTCCAGTAAATTAAAATTAGATAAAATTGAAGTAAAGGAGGAATACCCTGATAAGTTAACTATTTTTATTTGGGTTTTGGCTATAACAGCTCTTCTCTTAGCCATCCTATACTTAAAAGCATCAGAAATTATAACTGAATTTCCCTTTACAGAAAAGCTAATATTACAATATCAGCAATTAGTAACAGACAGTATTAATTCAGTTTATAGTAGTGATAGCATAAAAAAAATATTGAGTTTTTGGTAAATATTTAAAAAACTGTACAAAAAACTACACCATGAACGGGTTTAATATTGGTTCTCTACACCCAGTCTGGAACAATATCCCGCCGAATTATATCCTCTATCAATGGCCTTGCACGAATTATGGAAAAATTATCACCTTTAACTAACACCTCTGGAATCAATGGACGCGTGTTGTACTCTGAAGCCATTACAGACCCGTAAGCCCCAGCACTCATGAAGGCTAATAGTTCTCCCGATTCCATTTCCATTAAACTTCTCTGAGTTGCAAAAGTATCACCAGTCTCACAAACAGGGCCAACCACGTCATAACACGCAAAACTTGAACTATTGTTTGGTTTCTTAATAGGTAAAATCTCATGATAAGCCGCATAAAGAGAGGGTCTAATTAAGTCATTCATTGCACTATCAACAATCAAAAACTCTCTATCTTCACCAAATTTTTTATAAATTATTTCACTAACTAAAATACCTGCATTTCCAACAATAAATCTACCTGGCTCAACTAGTATTTCACACCCTAGAGAGCCTACAGTTTCTCTTATTATTTGACCATATTCTTGGAGGGAAGGTTGAACATCATTTGTTTTTTGATATGAAATTCCTAGACCACCCCCAAGATCCAAACACTTAATTTCATGACCATCTTTAAGTAAATCATCCACAAGCTCCGCTAGCTTCGTAAATGCCATTCGAAATGGTTCAAGGTCTGTTAGCTGACTACCTATATGTACGTCTACACCTACAACCTTAACTCCCAGCATTTGTGACGCCTTAAGGTAAACTTCTCTAGCACGGTTTATTGGTATTCCAAATTTATCGTCTTTTTTACCTGTTGAAATTTTTTCATGAGTTTTCGCATCTATATCGGGGTTAACCCTTATAGTTATCGAAGTTCTTTTATTCAAAGATATAGATAGCTCATTTAAAACTTTTAATTCAGCTTCAGACTCAACATTAAATTGTTTTATACCCCCAACAAGAACTTGAGATATTTCATCTCTCCGCTTACCAACACCAGAGAAAACAATTTTTTCACCAGGCACCCCTGCGATCTTTGCCCTTAAGTACTCCCCAACTGAAACCACATCCATACCAGCACCTAGCTGAGATAATAGTTTTAAAATAGCAATATTAGAGTTAGCTTTAACAGAATAGCAAATGAGGTTTTCTAGCCCACCTAGAGATTTCTTCAGGTTTAAAAAATTCTCGGTTATTGCAGTCGCGGAGTATAAATAGAAGGGGGTGCCCACCACATTAGACACTGTTGAAATAGACACATCTTCAGCATATAATTCATCATTCTTATAACTAAATTGTTCTGCCATTATTACCCAATCCAAAAAGAATTAACAGTGAACTCATACCCTTAATATTTAGCCAAAACTAGTACCATTAAAAAGATTTAAAAAAAATACTACAAATTACCATTTTTAATGGTTAAATAGATTAAGAGATTTTAGCGTTAGCGGTTAGGACTTAATAAAATGACTGAATATAAACGTGAAAGTATGGATTACGATGTTGTTATTGTTGGCGCTGGGCCAGCTGGATTGAGCGCAGCAATAAGAATAAAGCAATTAAACTCTGATCTAACAGTAGTTGTGTTAGAAAAAGGTTCGGAAGTTGGTGCTCATATCCTTTCGGGTGCTGTCTTAGATCCTAAAGGCTTAGATCAATTAATACCAAATTGGAGAAATTTAGATTTACCTATAAAAGTACCTGTAAAAAATGATAAATTTTATATCCTAGGTGAAGCTGGAAAGATTAAGATTCCCAATTTTCTAATGCCTCCCTTAATGAGTAATCATGGAAATTATATTGTTTCCATGGGGAATGTATGCAGGTGGTTAGCTGAATATGCTGAAGACCTGGGTGTAGAGATTTTTCCAGGGATGGCCTGCTCTGACCTAATTTACGGCTCTAATGATGAACTCATCGGCATAGTAGCAGGCGAGTTTGGAATAAATTCTGACGGTTCTAAATCTGATGCCTATGAGCCTGGTCTAGAATTGCATGGTAAATATGTTTTTCTTTCTGAAGGAGTTCGAGGATCATTATCAAAGAAAGTAATTAAAAAATTCAATCTAGATAAGGACTCTCAACCGCAAAAATACGGACTTGGAATGAAAGAAATTTGGGAAGTTAATCCTGAAAAACATTCTGAAGGAACAGTTACACACACAATGGGTTGGCCATTAGGTAAAAAGGCGGGGGGTGGCTCTTTTATCTATCACCTAGATAATAACCAGGTCTATGTAGGGTTCGTTGTGCATTTAAATTATAAAAACCCCTACCTTTTTCCATACATGGAATTTCAAAATTTTAAACATCATCCCATGGTTAAGGATCTTCTTCAGGGAGGGAAGCGTATAGCCTATGGCGCTAGAGCAATTACCGAAGGAGGCTGGCAATCATTACCCAAAGTGGCTTTCCCTGGAGGAGTCCTTCTTGGCTGTTCTGCTGGCATGGTTAATGTTCCTCGAATTAAAGGTAACCACAATGCAATGCTTTCTGGAATAGCAGCAGCCGAAGCAGCTGTAACTGCTATCAAAGGAGGCAGATCAAGAGATACACTTGAAGCATATAACTTAGAGATTCG
>CAJIZW010000125.1 GCA_905181985.1 uncultured Paracoccaceae bacterium
TTTTATGGGCATTATGATGTCCAACCTATTGACCCAATAGAACTTTGGGACTCTCCCCCCTTTTTACCAACGGTTGAAAACACGAATAATGGTCAAGTAATTCGAGGTCGAGGTTCTTCTGATGACAAAGGTCAGTTGATGACTTTTGTAGAAGCCTGCCGCGCCTGGAAATCTGTTCATAAAGAATTACCTGCAAAAGTGTCTATTCTCTTTGAAGGAGAAGAAGAAAGTGGTTCTCCCTCACTAATACCCTTTTTGAAGGCTAATGCGACTGAGCTGAAGTCAAGTATCGCTCTTATTTGTGATACCGGGTTATATGATAATAACACCCCAGGAATAGTAACTTCTCTTAGGGGTACGATTGGCATAGAGATAGAAATTATAGGGCCAAATAAAGATCTACATTCTGGAAAATATGGTGGGCTATCCGCGAACCCAATCCGAGTTTTAAATAAAATATTAGCCGGATTACATGATGATAACGGGCAGGTAACACTCACAGGATTCTATGATGGGGTATCTGAAATTTCTGATACACTGAGGAAACAATGGGAAAGTTTGTGCTTCAACGAAGCAAAATTTTTAAATGACGTCGGGCTATCAGAGCCGGCTGGGGAAAAAGGTAGAACAGCATTAGAGATGCTTTGGTCTCGCCCCACTTGTGATGTAAATGGTATTTCAGGTGGATATCAGGGAGAAGGCTTTAAAACAGTGATAGCGTCAAAAGCTTCTGCAAAAGTAAGCTTCAGGCTAGTCGGAAAACAAGATCCACAAAAGGTGTTATCTAGCTTCAAAGAGTATGTACAAAAATCTTTACCTTTGGACTGCTCAGTTAATTATCTAGGTGAAAAAGGGTCTAAAGCAACTGAGATGTCTTTAAGTCATCCAGCTTTTGAAAAGGCTCGAGATGCTCTTTCCCAAGAGTGGCCTAAACCAGCTAAGTTCATTGGGAGTGGTGGGTCGATACCTATAGCGGGATACTTCAAAGAAATACTTGATATGGACTCCCTGTTAATTGGCTTTGGTAGGCATGATGATCAAATTCATTCACCGAATGAAAAATATGACCTAGAAAGTTTTCATAAGGGCATTAGAAGTTGGGCCAGAATCTTAAACGAGTTTGCTGATTTGGAATAAAAGAGACCAACTAAAAACTATAGTTTAACTCACGTTAACTATATCCAAGCTACCATATTTTCTCGTTTTTTTTGTAAACAAATCAACCTGCTCAATCAATCTCTTGGATGTAAATTCTGGCCACATGATGTCTACAAATGACAGTTCGGAATATGCTGAGTGCCAAAGTAAAAAGTTTGATAACCTTTTTTCTCCGCCTGTCCGAATTATTAAATCAGGAGGTCCACAGTGAGAAAGGTCACTAATGCAATCTAAATAAGTCTCACTTACTTCATCAGCTTTTAATTTCCCAGCGGATATATCATTACTTATTGTTTTCACAATCCTAACTATTTCGTCTCTTCCACCATAATCCATAGCAATATTTAGACAAAGCCCATCACAATTGACCGTCAAATTTTCTATGTGGTTTATGGATTTTACCATTTGAGGGGACAACCTATCTCGGGAACCAATAAATCTAACTCTGACATTGGCCTCTTTTAACTCTAATGATTTTTTCTTCACTTGATGTCTTAATAACTGAAATAACAGTTCAATTTCAGGCTGAGGTCGTTTCCAATTCTCTGTAGAAAAAGCATAAAATGTTAAAGCTTTTATTCCACAGGCCGGTGCAGCACGAATACATTCCTCAACCCTCAAAACACCAACTTTGTGACCATAAGCTCGAGGCATACCTTTTCCTGCAGCCCACCTACCATTACCGTCCATTATTATTCCAAAATGCATAGTTTTAGCTCTATTCTATGCACATTTAGAATGGCCACATGAACTACAGGTCATGCATCCTTCTATCATATGAAGGTCGTTTTCACCACAACTGGGGCAAAATGTTGTTAATCTTATAGAAGTTGAGTTGGCTTGTTGAGCTGATGTTGATTTCTTGCTTTCTTGGTTTTCAGGGCCTAACAGTGTTCTTGACAAAAAACCTGTCTCAATCATGTGACCCTCTATAGTATTACCAATCGCTGCAAGTATTGACGGTATGTATTTACCACTCATCCAAGCTCCCCCTCTAGGATCAAAAACAGCCTTTAGTTCATCAACCACAAAAGAGACGTCCCCTCCCCGCCGAAAAACTGCCGAAATCATACGAGTCAATCCAACAGTCCAAGCGAAATGTTCCATATTTTTAGAATTTACAAAAATCTCAAACGGTCTTCTTTGGCCATGAAGTAAAATATCATTAATCGTTATATAAAGCGCATGCTCACTATCAGGCCATTTAACTTTGTAAGTTCTACCCTCTAAGTCTTTAGGCCGAGCTAACGGTTCTGACATATAAACTACCGCACCACCACTTCCAGTCATCTCAGATGTTTTTAAATCTTTTTTCTCTGAAGTTTCTACACTAAGGACCGAACCTGTTACAGCATTCGGACGATATGTTGTGCAACCCTTGCATCCCTGATCCCAAGCAGCCATATAGACCTCTTTAAACTCCTCAAAAGATATGTCTTCAGGACAATTAATTGTTTTCGAAATAGATGAGTCTATCCATTTTTGAGCAGCAGCCTGCATCCTAACATGATCCTTGGGGCTTAGGGTTTGCGCATTTACAAAGTAGTCAGGGAATTCTTTGTTACCAAATTTCTCTTTCCACAAATTAACTGCGTAATCTGTAACCTCTTCTTCTCGTTTGGTTCCATCTTTCTGAAGAACTTTGCGGCTATAACTATAAGCGAACACAGGTTCAATACCACTTGAAACATTTCCAGCATACAAACTAATTGTCCCAGTAGGTGCAATTGATGTTAGTAAAGCGTTTCTAATTCCTTGAGATCTGATGACTTCTTTTACATCATCATCCATTTGAACCATATTACCACTTTGGAGAAACTGATTTACATCTAGTAAGGGGAATGATCCTTTTTCTTGCGCTAATTCTGTGGATGCCAAATAAGCTTCCCTCGATATTAAATGGAGCCACTCATCAGTTTTTGCTACAGCTTCATCAGAACCATAGCGAACACCGGTCATTAGTAGAGCATCCGCTAGACCAGTAACGCCCAAGCCGATCCTGCGTTTAGCGTGAGCTTCCTTTTCTTGAGCAGCCAAAGGGAATTTAGAAACATCAATAACATTGTCCATCATCCGCACTGCCACGGAAACAGTTTCCTTTAATAGGGTAACATCCAACTTTGAGTTTTCACTAAAAGGTGCATCAATCATTTTAGGTAGATTTATTGAACCCAGCAAGCAAGCACCATATGGAGGCAGTGGTTGTTCCCCACATGGGTTAGTGGCTGATATTGTTTCGCAATAATTTAAATTATTCATTGCATTTATACGATCAATAAATATCACCCCAGGCTCAGCAAAGTCATACGTACTTTGCATGATTTTGTCCCATAAGTATTTAGCGCTTACTGTCTTGTATATTTTTTTATCAAATATCAAAGACCAGTCTTTTTTATTTTTAACAGCATCCATAAATTTATCTGTCACTAATACAGATAAATTAAACATTCTCAGTTTTTGAGAATCTGATTTTGCATCCACAAACGAAAGTATATCTGGATGATCACACCTCATTGTTGCCATCATCGCACCTCGCCGCGAACCAGCTGACATTATTGTTTGACACATAGAGTCCCAGACATTCATAAAAGAAAGAGGTCCAGAAGCATCTGCCGCGACACCCTTTACATCTGAACCAGAAGGCCGAATCGTAGAAAAATCATAACCGATCCCTCCACCCTGTTGCATTGTTATTGCCGCCTCCTTTAACATATCAAATATCCCAGGTATTGAATCCGGAACTGTGCCCATTACAAAACAGTTAAACAACGTTACTGAACGCCCAGTACCAGCTCCTGCCAGAATTCTGCCTGCAGGTAAAAACTTAAAGTCCTCTAATGCAGAATAAAATATTTTCTCCCATTTTTGTGAGTTTTCTTCAGCAGAGGCAAGAGATTTAGCAACTCTAGACCAAGAGTCTGTTACTACTTTATCTATGGGTATTTGGTTTGCATCTTTGTATCGATACTTCATATCCCAAATTTGTTCTGAAAAAGGTGTTACAAAGTCAGACATTTGTTGATAACTTCCTTGTTAGCGTTCTAGAACATACCACCATAAACAGAATAATAGCTCACGGCAAGAATAAGGATGTGGTTAAAGCCATACTAAAGGAAATTAATGAAGTATATTAACTTAGTGAAAATCAATGTTGGATCCTCATCAGTTAAAGATGTGAAAGAATGGCAAGCTTCAAACAAGCATAAATGGCCTGACGGCTTACCCAGACACATAACAAGAATGTGGCCAAAAAGACAGGTAGAATTACTGGCTGGTGGCTCTATTTATTGGGTTATTAAAGGCTATATTATGGCTCGTCAGAAAATAACTGATATGGAAGAATATCGTCGTCATGATGGTGTACGATGCTGCGCACTAGTTTTCGATCCTATTATTTTTGAAACCGAAAGTATTCGAAAGAGACCTTTTCAAGGTTGGCGTTACCTTGCAAAAGAAGACAGCCCAATTGATTTACTAATTAAAGGAACTGACGACGACCATTTGCCTATAGAGCTTTTGACCAAGTTGGCCGATATTGGCGTTCGCTAGGAAACTTTTTAAGTTTGGCACTAGCGATCTCTATTCAGTATCTTACGGACTTCTGCAACAAGGTTATCTCTTAAAACCTCAGTTTGTGCTGGTTGTGATTTCCACTGCTCAAGGGTGGCACCCTTAGCAATTTCTGAACCTAAAAGAAGGTCTTTTAGCTGAATTACCCCTTTACCTACTTCCTCTGAGCCCTCGATAATTGCTATTGGAGAGTTCCTTTTATCAGCATACTTTAATTGGTTGCCAAAATTTTTGGGATTACCCATATAAACCTCTGCTGGAATACCAGCAGATCTTAACTCAGATGCAATATTCTGATAAGATGCTAACATACTTTTATCCATAACTGTAACTACAACTGGGCCAATTGGACTTGTTGGCTGATCATCATTAGCGGCTAAAGCTGCCATTATTCGATCAACTCCAATAGAAATTCCAGTCGCAGGAACTTCCTGACCAGTGAACCGTTTTATTAAATCATCATATCTACCACCACCTGCAACTGATCCGAATGAACGCTTGGAACCATTTTCATCTAAGACCTGAAATGTTAATTCTGCTTCATAAACAGGGCCTGTATAATAGCCCAAACCTCGCACCACGCTTGGGTCCAAATAAACTCGATCACTCATATAACCTTGTGATTCATTTAGCTCTAAAATTGTTTCAAGTTCATTTACTCCTACTAAACCAACCGCTGACCCCTTAACCAAATCTGTTAGGTTTCCAATAGTTTTAGCACCAGTTGATCCTTTAGATTGGACGAAGCTGAGTATTATCTTAATTTGTTCCTCACTTAAATTAGCTCCTTTGGTGAAATCACCACTATCATCCTTCCTGCCATTTCCCAGCAATTCAGAAATGTTTCTAACACCTAGTCGATCTAACTTATCTATCGCCCTTAATACTATACCCCTTTCATGTATTTTGTAATCGACATCGTTGGGCTTTAGAAGGCCTGCAACCTCCATGACCCCGTTTAAAATCTTTCTATTATTAACCTTAACAATATAGTCACCCCTATTTATGCCCGCCGCTTCAAGCGCATCACACAGCAAAGTACATATTTCTACATCAGCAGCTAAATTAGAAGAACCAACCGTATCAGCATCGCACTGATAAAACTGTCGGTATCGACCCAGCCCCGGCTTTTCGTTTCGCCATACCGGCCCCATAGAGTAACGCCTGTATGGGTTAGGTAAATCATTCCTAAACTGAGCATAAACCCGCGCTAAAGGTGCTGTTAAATCATACCTGAGTGCAAGCCAAGTATCATCTTCCTCCCAAGCGAACACACCCTCATTCGGACGATCAATATCAGGCAAAAACTTTCCTAGAGCTTCCACTGTCTCCACAGCTGAGCTTTCCAAAGCGCTGAAACCATAGAGTTGGTAAACTTCAGATATATCATTTAACAATCTCTGCCGTTGGATAAGCTCATATCCAAAGTAGTCCCTAAAACCTTTAGGAGTTTCCGCTTTTGGACGCGGTTGTTTTTTTAACTTAGCCATTCAAACAAACCGATTAATAATTATTTAGCTCTGCTTTAACTGACGTGCTAATGAGGGGCAAGGCAAAGGCTGATTTAAAAAGTATAAAAAAGGTTAAATTCATGGACTCTATTATCATAGAAGAAAAGTTATCACACATTATGAAGAGCTTGGACGAGTTATCTGATATCGTCGCCAAGCATGAAACAACAATTACTTTATCGACTTCTAGGATCGAAAAATTGATGAACATGTTAGCAGAAAAAGAGTTAGAAAGTGGTGGTGCTGCATATTTTCAAGATGACAAACCACCTCATTATTAACTATCTTTGAGACACAAAGTTAAGTAAACTCAATATTCCTCTACTGACAAAACACCTTTAAGTGCCTTTAAAGCATTATATACTTGTGGGTTAATTGGATATGAGTCCCCAACTAAAAGTTCGACCTCCCCTGGAAGCTCTGGGTCTATCAAACAGAGAGAGACCTCTCCACGACCAAGAACATTTTTCTCTTGCTCAACACGTTTTAATAAGGAAGCAACGGAGGAAATCGTGCCATCTGAGTTAACAAAAACTTTTAAACCCTTTTTACTTTTGTCCACTATAGCGGTATCGATAGGTTGAGCCGTCCGACAAAGCAGCTTTAATTGCTCAGCCTCTGAAGTGGCCTCAACACTCATAACTACATTTTCTCCAGCAACAAGGTGTTCCTCAGAGGAATCTAAAACGTCAGAAAATACAGTTACCTCATATAAACCAGTTGGATCAGAAACTTGGACAAAAGAAAAGCGGTTCCCTCGTGCTGACTTTCTATCTTGACGTCCTGAAATAGTCCCTGCAACCTTGGCAATTACTGGCCCATTTTTAACTAAAGTTCGCAACTCAGAGAGTGTAGTTATTCCATTTCGCTTTAAAGAACTCTTATAGTCGTCTAACGGGTGACCCGAAAGATAAAACCCAATCGCGCGATGTTCCTCAACCAGTTGCTCACTCGCCAACCAGAAATCCATTTCTTTTAATTTAGGTTCTAATAAGTCTTCTCCAGCCACCCCAAAAAGCGAACTTTGATTTGAACTTCTTTGATCATGGATTGCCGAAGAGTAGGCCACCAAACTATCTAAGCTTTTCAACAAAACTGATCTGTTTGAGTTAAGTTGGTCAAATGCTCCTGCTCTGACCAACATTTCTAGTGGACGCTTTCCTATTTTCTTCATATCGACCTGCCTAGCGAATTCAAAAATATCGTTGAATTTTTTTGAAACACTTTTTTCACGTGCTTCAACTATTAATTGCATCGCCTCTGGCCCTACATTCTTTAAAGCAGTGAGAGCATATATAAGTTCATTATTCTTAACAGAAAAATCTACTTCTGAACGATTAACACAAGGAGGTACTATTTTTAAGCTTAACCCATTAATAATTTCATCTTTATAAATAGAAAGTTTATCTGTTAGGTGCATATCACAGTTCATTACTCCAGCCATAAACTCTAAAGGGTAATTGGCCTTAAGCCATGCAGTCTGATAACTAACTATGGCATAAGCGGCTGCATGGGACTTATTAAACCCATAGTTGGCAAACTTCTCGAGTAAATCAAAAACTTCTGATGCTTTTTTTTCATCAACTCCTTTAGACCCAGCACCCTTCATAAATTTTGGTCTCTCAGCGTCCATAGCCTCTTTAATTTTTTTACCCATAGCGCGCCTAAGTAGATCAGCCCCTCCCAGACTATATCCAGCCATAACCTGGGCAATTTCCATAACTTGTTCTTGGTAAACAATAATGCCTTGGGTCTCAGCGAGGATATGGTCAATGAGAGGATGAATTGAAACCAGTTCTTTTAAACCATTTTTTACCTCACAATAAGCTGGAATATTTTCCATCGGCCCAGGTCTGTATAGCGCTACTAATGCAACAATGTCCTCTATACAGGTAGGCTTCATCCTGCGAAGGGCATCCATCATACCTGAGCTTTCCACTTGGAATACTGCTACCGTTTTGGCCGAAGCATACAGTTCAAAGGTTTTTTGGTCATCAAGCGGGACGTTACCAATATCAATAATAACATTGCGGGTTTTTAATAAATTTAATGCATTTTGAATAACTGTAAGGGTCTTTAAACCCAAAAAATCAAATTTTACGAGACCAGAAAGCTCAACCCATTTCATACTAAACTGCGTTGCCACCATAGTCGATCTTGGGTCTTGATATAATGGAACAAGCTCATCTAATGGTCTATCACCAATTACAACTCCAGCTGCATGGGTGGACGCGTTTCTTAGTAATCCCTCAACTTTTTCTGAATAATCTAAAAGCCTAGAAACTATCTCTTCCTGCTTTGCTGCCTCTTTTAAGCGAGGTTCATCTGTCAAAGCTTTTGCTATACTGACAGGCCTTACCCCATCGACGGGTATTAACTTAGCTAAAGTATCAACCTGTCCATAAGGCATTTGCAAAACGCGGCCAATATCTCGAATTGCTGCTTTCGACAGTAGTGCCCCGAAAGTAATTATCTGTCCAACTTTATCTTGACCATATTTCTGCTGAACATAGTTAATTACCTCTTCCCTCCTATCCATACAAAAATCGATATCAAAATCAGGCATAGAAACACGTTCCGGATTCAAAAATCGTTCAAATAAAAGTGAGTATCTCAAAGGATCTAAGTCAGTTATAGTTAAGGCATACGCCACCAAAGATCCCGCGCCGGACCCACGCCCTGGGCCAACAGGAATTCCCTTAGATTTTGCCCACTTAATAAAATCTGCAACAATTAGAAAATAACCTGGAAACCCCATTTCTTCTATTACTTTAAGTTCAAAGTCTAACCGACTTTCATATTCTGATATTGGAGCTACCAGTTGAATAATTTTTAATCTTGACTTGAGACCCATTTTTGCTTCGTTACGTAATTCTTCGTTTTCGTTCTCAGCAAATTTTGGAAGTATCGGATCTCTAGTTTGGGCTTTGAAGGCACACCTGCGGGCGATCTCAACCGTGTTACTAGTCGCCTCAGGCAAATCTGCAAATAATGTCAGCATTTCCTGCTGGGTTTTAAAGTAGTGTTGAGTGCTCAATTGGCGTCTAGTTTCCTTTTGATCAACATAGGAACCAGATGAAATGCACATTAAAGCATCATGAGCTTCAAACATTTCAGTATCAGGAAAATGAACATCATTTGTCGCTACAAGAGGAATTTTAAGTTCGTATGCCAGATCAATAAATAAGCTTTCTGTCTTCGCCTCTATATTTGGAAGGCCATTTTCTCCTGGATGTCTTTGAATTTCAATGTACAGATTACTTTGAAAAATATCTAAAAAGTCTAATAATAACTGCTTAGCATCTGAAATTTTATCAGAATTTAACAACCTCCCCACTGGACCTTCTGCTCCACCAGTGAGACAAATTAAACCCTCTGAGTATAGTCTTAAATCCTCAACTTTTATTTGAGCTTGCCCTTCACTTTCAAAATAAGCCCTAGAATTAAGTTTTAAAAGATTTTTATAACCAATTTCATTTTGAACAAGAAGGACGATGGAATCACTATTTTTAATCGAATCTTTTGCTGGCAGTTTTAGATAAGACAAATCCATCTGGCACCCCAAAATCGGTTGAATTCCAGCTAAAGAAGCATATTCCGAGAACTCTAAGGCGCCAAATAAATTATTAGTATCTGTGACTGCTACAGCTGGCATTCCTGCGGAAACACACATTTCAGGTAATTTTTTAAGTCGAATAGCGCCTTCAAGTAGCGAATATTCTGAATGGAGTCTTAAATGGATAAATTTAGGATTCTTTGACATAACTCAAACTTACTATACTAAGTAGTAATCTAAAAGTGCACAAAACACTTGCCAAATCTGTTTTTTGGCCTTTTGTTAGCATATGGGTTTGTTTTGTCTACGCCGCATCGACAAAACACAAACTTAAAATAATCTTTGGGTATCGCGGCAGGATGATTTTTAATGGTTACGTTTCTTCTAAACGGGGAAGTCGTAAATGCAGAAGTAAAATCTTCGGACACTCTTTTAAATTTTTTACGGGACGTCAAAGAACTCGCCGGAACAAAAGAGGGGTGCAACGAAGGTGACTGCGGGGCCTGCTCAGTAATAGTTACTGACACAACAGGTAAAGCAAAAACGACTAACTCTTGCATTACTTTAATGCCACAAATACATGGAAAAGCCGTGAGAACCGTTGAGGGAATAAGCGGTCCAGATGGTTCGTTACATCCCATTCAAAAGTCGATAGTAAAAAACCACGGCTCTCAATGTGGATTCTGTACTCCAGGGTTTATAAGCACACTGGCCGCAGCTCATAAAAATGGTGAGTCTGACTTCGAAAATCAATTAGCTGGAAACCTCTGCAGATGCACTGGTTATGGTCCAATCATCCAATCTGCCAAAGACACCTTAGGTCAACCAGTTCCAGTTTGGATGAATGAAAACCTAGAAAAACTAAAAGATATAACCTTTCCTAATAACGTGCCTCAGTCAATCGAGGATCTTGCAACATTATATAAAGATAATCCCGAAGCAACGTTAGTAGCTGGTGCAACAGATTTAAGTCTAGATATAACAAAGAAACTAAAGAGCTTCCAAAATATAATTTTTTTAGGGGGGTGCGAAAAGTTAAAACGCATTGATATTACTAAAGATACAATAGAAATTGGAGCAGCGTGTACAATCTCAGAATTGATTGTCAGTTTGAGTTCTACATTCCCAAGCTTTACTGACATGCTTTTAAGGTACGGAGCCGTTCAAATTAGGAACTCAGCTACAATCGGTGGTAATATAGCAAATGGATCTCCAGTAGGGGATGGCTCTCCCGCTCTAATAGCTATTGGAGCCATCCTTAAGCTAAGACATGCCAAAACTATTAGGATGCTACCAATTGAAGACTTTTTTATAGACTACGGGGTTCAAGATTTAAATCCTGGAGAGTTTATCGAATCTATTTTAGTTCCTCGGGATGTAGATATCCTTAAGTGCTACAAAGTGTCCAAGCGCTTCGATCAAGATATTTCAGCTGTTTGCGGCTGCTTTAAATTAACAGTAGTTGAAAACACCGTAACAGAATGCAGAATTTCATATGGTGGAATGGCCGCTATACCAAAAAGAGCATTTAGAACAGAAAAGAAACTCATAGGATCACAATGGAGCTTAAAGACGTTTGAGACTGCTACAAGTGAAATCGCAAAGGACTTTTATCCTATAAGTGATCTCAGAGCTTCCTCAAACTATCGACTAAAGGTAGCACAAAACCTGTTAATCCGTCTATTCTACGAAAATTCCGATGTGAAAGTGGATTCTAGAGAGGTTGTGTCGTGTCCGTAGGAAAAAACATATCTCATGATTCGGGTGAACTTCATGTTACTGGAAGGGCAGTTTTTACTGATGACATTAAACTCCCAAATGATACCCTACATCTAGCGTTTGGACTCTCTTCTGTTGCAAAAGGTTCGATTGCCGAAATGGAATTGTCAAAAGTAGTAGATGCTAATGGCGTGGTCACAGTAATATCTGCCAAAGATCTTGTCTTTACTTGTGATACATCGCCATCAGCTAATGACGAACCATTACTTTCAGACGGGACAATCCATTTCCTTGGTCAACCTATTTTCTTAGTCATTGCAAATAGTCATATAAATGCAAGAAAAGCGTGCCGATTAGGTAAAGTGAATTATAAAAAAGAAAAACCAGTATTAACCATAAAGGATGCAATTAAAACAAAATCAATTATAGCTGACGGTAAGTGTCACTACACAAAAGGAGCACCAGCCGATGCTATTAAAGCGGCACCAATAAAATTAACAGATAGTTTTTATGTTGGAGGTCAAGAACACTTTTATCTTGAAGGACAGGTGGCTATAGCCGTACCTCAAGAAGATGGGGGGTTGGTTATCTATTCATCAACGCAGCATCCAACGGAAATTCAGCATAAAGTAGCAGAAGCTACCGGCTTAAAAATGCATGAAGTACGAGTTGAAGTAAGAAGAATGGGGGGGGCTTTTGGTGGAAAAGAATCCCAAGGTAACGCACTTGCAATCGCCTGCGCGATCGCAGCAAAAGCGACCCATAAAACCTGTAAAATGCGTTATGATCGTGATGATGACATCATAATAACGGGTAAACGTCATGACTTTAGAATTGACTATGATGTAGGCTTCAATGAAGTTGGAAAAATCCTTGGGATTACATTTAAACACTTTGTTAGATGTGGTTGGTCACAAGATTTATCTTTACCAGTAGCAGATAGAGCAATGCTACATTCTGACAATGCTTATAATTTAGAAAATGTATCCATAACATCGCATAGGTTAAAAACTAACACCCAATCGAACACCGCTTTTAGAGGGTTTGGAGGCCCACAAGGAATTATAGGAATAGAAAGGGCAATTGATCACATCGCGTCTCACTTGAAACTTGATCCAGCCGAAGTAAGAACTACTAACTTTTATAGGTCAGGTGGATTGATAAAAGATAACTCACATAAACCACAAACCACTCCTTACGGTATGCCTGTCACTGACTCAATATCCACAGAAATCACAAAAACTTTACTTAAGACGGCAAATTATAAATCAAGATTAGAAGCTATCAAACTTTGGAATAAAAATAATCCAATTATAAAAAAGGGTATAGCCCTTAGCCCTGTAAAGTTTGGAATTTCATTTACTCTAACCCATTTAAATCAAGCTGGTGCAATAGTTAATGTTTATACAGATGGGTCTGTATATTTAAATCATGGTGGCACAGAAATGGGGCAAGGTCTTTTTATAAAAGTTGCACAGATTGCTGCTGAAACTTTTGGTATAGGGATTGATAAGATAAAAATTTCTGCAACGGACACTGCTAAAGTTCCCAATACATCTGCCACAGCTGCGTCTTCTGGCTCAGACTTGAATGGTATGGCAACAAAAATAGCATGTAAAAAAATAGTTAATAGGATTAAAAAGGTTTTATCAAAAGAAAATAAAGTTCCCGAAGATAAAATTACTTTCGAAAATGGTAATATTTTAATTGGAACCAAATTAATAAGCTTTACCGAAGGTGTTTTAATTGCTTACGAAAATAGGGTTTCCTTAAGTTCTACAGGTTATTACGCTACCCCAGAGCTATTTTGGAATCGAAAGACTGGGGTAGGTCGACCATTTTTCTACTTTTCTTACGGAGCAGCTATCACAGAGGTCGCAGTCGATACCCTTACAGGCGAAACAAAATTTCTACGCGCTGATATACTACACGACTGTGGTCAATCACTTAATCCAGCTATAGATTTAGGCCAGATTGAAGGCGGGTACATTCAAGGGTTAGGCTGGCTTACAACTGAAGAGCTGGTGTGGGATGAAAGTGGAGCACTTAAAACTTTTGCGCCCTCTACTTACAAGATACCTTGTGCATCGGATCGCCCTAAAATACTTAATATCAAACTGTGGGACGCTCCTAATAAAGTAAATACCGTATATCAGTCTAAAGCAGTAGGTGAACCTCCACTAATGTTGGGAATTTCTGCATGGCTTGCTATTTCAAATGCCATTTCAAACTGTGGAATAAATTATCCACACCTTAACACACCGGCAACACCAGAGGAAATTCTAAAGGCCATATATAGGACAAGAAATGGCACTTGATCTAAAAATGCTGCGAAAGAAAGTGCTCCTTCACGGTAAGGTATGTCGTACTGCAATAATCGAAGCCAAAGGCTCTGTCCCAAGAGGAATTGGAACAGAGATGCTAACTTGGGAAGGTGGCCAACATGGTACCATAGGAGGAGGTGCTTTGGAGTTCCAAGCAACTAAAGAAGGTTTTGAAGGGGAATACCTAAAAACAATACCTCTTGGACCAAATTTAGGACAATGTTGCGGAGGTAGCGTGACATTGGTAAATGAAATTTTCAATCTTGATCGGTTAGATGAAATGAACTCTGAAAACTTTTTTTCTAGACAGATTTCAGGTTCAAATACAAAACCCCTCTCTATCGTGAAGTTAGAGCAGAACATAAATAATACCGCTGAGCCAACAGAAAAATGCGTACTTTCTAAAGGATGGTTATTTGAGTCAATAAAAACAAATAGAATCCCTATTTGGGTATATGGGGCTGGCCACGTCGGGCGAGCTTTAATCCATATACTTTCACCCTTCCCCGAATTTGATTTAACATGGTTGGATACTGGTAAAGAAAGATTTCCTAAAAACGTACATGAGAACGTGAAAGTTTTGTACTCTAATGAACTTCCTTCTCTTACAGAGTACGCTCCAGACAATTGTCAACATTTCATACTAACATACTCTCACGCTCTCGACCTAGATCTCTGTCACAGGCTCTTAGGTAGATCCTTCTATAGTGTTGGGCTCATAGGCTCTAAGACAAAGTGGGTGAGATTCCAAAAAAGGCTCACTGAACTCGGCCACCCCTTGGACAACATTCAGCGAATATCTTGCCCGATTGGTAATCCTTTATTAGGAAAGCAACCTCAGGCCGTAGCTATTAGTCTAGCCCAAGAGCTCTTATTGAGCCTAAATGCAGTAAAACTACGAGGGACTGTTAAAAATGAGTAACATCTCCCTACTAGAAATTGATGGCGTTTCAAAGTCATACCCAGGTGTAATAGCAAATGAAAATGTCAAATTTACTATAAAAACTGGAGAAATACATGCTTTACTGGGTGAAAATGGTGCCGGGAAATCAACTTTAGTTAAAACAATATATGGATTAGTAAAGCCAGATAAAGGTTTGATGAAACTTAACGGAAATCTTTACTCACCGAACGAACCACGAGATGCTAGGTCTTGTGGAGTAGCCATGGTCTTTCAACACTTTTCCTTATTTAACGCACTAACAGTTGCAGAAAATATAGCACTTGGAATGGAATCTCCTCCAAGTATCGACCGTCTATCCAGTAAGATTGAAACCATTTCAATCGAATATGGTTTGCCAATAAACCCAGAGAAAATGGTTGGGAGTCTTTCTGCAGGGGAACAGCAAAGGGTGGAAATAATAAGATGCTTATTACAAAACCCTAAACTTTTAATAATGGATGAACCAACATCAGTCCTCACACCAAATGAAATAAAAACTCTCTTTAGTACTCTTAAAAAATTAAAAAGAGAGGGAACTTCAATTTTATACATATCTCATAAATTAGAAGACATTCGATCGATTTGCGATACAGCAACAATTTTGCGTGGTGGTAAAAATGTTGGAACATGTGATCCAAAAAAAGAAAACGTGAGAAATATTGCCAAAATGATGATAGGGGAGACAATAAAAATACCGAAAAAAAAATCAACAATAAGTAAATTGATTGCGCTAGAGGTAGATTGTCTGAATTGGGTTCCCAGGGATTCTTCGCAAAAACAGTTAAAGAATATTAGCTTCAAGTTACTTAAGGGTGAGATACTAGGGATTGGTGGGGTTGCTGGTAATGGACAAGATGAATTGACAGATATTCTTTCTGGTGAGATCTTGAGTAATAAAAGTACAATTAGACTTTTTGATAACTCTATTGGAGACATTGGCATAAATAAAAGGCGCTTGCTGGGTTTACTAACTGCACCTGAGGAGCGGTTAGGACACGCAGCAATACCGGATATGGACTTGATAGAAAATACTAATCTTACAGCGCATACTCGAGAGAAATTAGTGAAAAAAAGTGGGATAATCGACTGGAAAAAAACTCAGGAATTTACCAAAAATATTATAAAAGAATTTGATGTCCGAACTCCAAATGCTAAAGTTGCTGCAGGGTCTTTATCTGGTGGAAATTTACAAAAATTCGTAATTGGGCGTGAAGTTCTCCAAAAGCCTTTAGTATTTATCGTTAATCAACCAACATGGGGCGTTGACGCAGCGGCAGCCAGTTCGATAAAACAAGCTATTCTAGATCTTGCATCTACGGGTTCTGCAGTTATCATTATCAGTCAGGATTTAGATGAATTACTCGAATTGACTGATAATTTTATGGCAATTAATAGCGGAGAAATGTCACAAAAGATAAATACGCAAGGGTTAACTGTAGATGAAATCGGCTTAATGATAGGCGGAACAGGTGCTTACTGGAAACGGCATGATTAGATTAGAAAAGAGACCACAGCCTTCCAAGAAATGGACATCCATAACACCATTTCTTGCAGTTTTGGCAACTATGTTTGTAGGTGGAATTATGTTTTGGGCTCTTGGGAAAGATCCTATTGAAGCAATAAGAATTATATTTTGGGATCCACTCTTTAATCCTCAGTTTGCCAGTTATGCAAGGCCTCAAATATTAGTTAAGGCTGGACCTTTAATCCTTATAGCACTTGGTCTATCTCTTGGCTTTAGAGCTAATATATGGAACATCGGTGCGGAGGGTCAATATATAATTGGTGCCATATGTGGTGCTGGCGTGGGATTAGCTTTTTACCCAAGCGAGGGGTGGTTTATTTTTCCACTAATGGTAATTGCTGGGGCGCTTGGTGGATTCTTATGGGCAATGATCCCTGCAATATTGAAAATAAAATTTAATACAAACGAAATACTAGTTTCCTTGATGTTGGTATATGTAGCCGAAAAAATATTGGTAAGTGTTTCCCTTGGTTTAATGCGAAACCCAGAAGGCGGCGGGTTCCCGGGATCACGGAACCTCCAATATTATAAAGCAGCTTCAAACCCAGAACTCATTTCTGGCACAGGAATGCATTGGGGCGTCTTGGTAGCACTAACTCTGACCTGTCTAACTTACATAATGTTAACAAAACATACCCTTGGTTTTCAAATAAAAATTAGTGGTCAATCCAATAAAGCGGCTCGTTTTTCAGGAACAAGCCCTTCGGTTGTAACAGCTATATGTTTGGGTGTCTCCGGAGCATTAGCTGGTTTAGCAGGTCTATTCGAAGTCTCAGGCCCATCAGGGCAGATCAGTATCGACTTTAATGTAGGGTACGGTTTTACAGCGATTATCGTAGCATTCCTGGGAAGGCTTAATCCGTTTGGAATTCTTCTCGCAGGGCTATTAATGGCTTTAACATATATTGGGGGAGAACTTGCACAATTCATGTTGGGTCTTCCTGCTGCCGCAATTCAGGCTTTTCAAGGAATGTTACTATTCTTCTTACTGGCGGGAGATATTTTAACAAACTATCGACCTAAGTTTACTTATAAAAAGAGGTTATAATGGATTTTTCTGCTCTAAACCCAGTTGCACTTTTGGCAAGTCTAATGATAGCGGCCACCCCAATAATGTTAGCAGCAATTGGTGAGCTGGTTGTGGAAAAGTCGGGAGTTTTGAACCTTGGTGTAGAGGGGATGATGATAGTTGGAGCTGTATGTGGCTTTATAACCGCTGTTGAAACAGGATCTGCATGGTTTGGATTGTTAGGCGCTGCTTTAGGAGGGATATTAATCTCAAGTATTTTTGCTTTCCTCACGCAAGTTTTATTAGCCAATCAAGTCGCATCAGGTCTAGCTTTAACATTATTTGGCTTAGGTGTCTCCGCGATGATTGGCAATGGCTATACAGGTATTAAACCCCCAGGGTTTAATACAGTAAACATACCCCTATTAAGTGACCTTCCTTTTATAGGGCCAGCCATTCTTAGCCATGACCCAATTGTTTATATAGGGATATTACTGGTCATCTTAGTTTGGTACTTCTTAAATAAAACAAAAAATGGATTAGTCCTTAGGGCAGTCGGTGAAAACCACGACGCGGCACATGCACTTGGTTATAAAGTAATATGGATTCGTTTTTCCGCTATCCTGTTTGGTGGAATGTGTGCTGGATTGGGAGGCGCTTATTTGTCACTTGTGAGGGTGCCTCAGTGGACAGAAGGTATGACAGCTGGTGCAGGCTGGATTGCTCTTGCCATCGTTGTTTTTGCTAGCTGGAAACCCTTCCGCCTTATATTAGGGGCTTATTTATTTGGTGGTGTGACCATTATGCAGCTCAATTTACAGGCTCTAGGGGTAGATATTGGAATAGCCTATTTGTCGATGGCGCCATATCTGGTAACAATTATAGTACTAGTTATGATTTCATCGAATCATTTGCGTTCTTCTGCGAATGCTCCTGGCTCTTTGGGACGTATTTTTCACGCCTCTCAATGAGGTAATGCTAAAACGTAAAAAAGGAAACGTGTATGAAACTTCTAAAATCAATTCTAATGGGGGGAGCTCTATTTTTTGGCCTCTCAATGTCAGCGATAGCTGCAGATCCAGTAAAAGTTGGCTTTGTTTATGTAGGCCCTATAAATGATGGTGGCTGGAACACAGCTCATGATAAAGCCCGCTTAGCGCTAGAAGAAGCTCTTGGCGATAAGGTAGAAACAGTGTTTGTTGAGAATGTTCCTGAAGGTCCAGACTCAGAGCGCGTAATGACTCAAATGGCACTAAGTGGTGCTGATCTAATTTTTACCACTTCTTTTGGGTATATGGATCCAACACTAAATGTAGCAGCAAAGTTTCCAAACGTAAAATTTGAACATGCTACTGGGTACAAAACATCTGATAATATGAGTAGTTACTCTGCACGCTTTTATGAAGGTAGAGCAATTCAAGGTCACATTGCCGGTAGTATGACTAAGTCTAATATAATTGGATATATTGCTTCCGTGCCAATCCCTGAAGTGGTCAGAGGTATTAACTCAGCCTATATCCACGCAAAGAAAGTCAACCCAAATGTTGAGTTTAAGATCATCTGGCTCTTTACTTGGATGGACCCTGCAAAAGAATCAGATGCAGCAAAAACATTAATAGAGCAAGGAGCAGACGTAATACTCCAACATACAGACTCGACAGCTCCTTTAGCGGCCATGCAAGCTGCTGGAAATGTAATAGGTTTTGGGCAAGCGTCTGATATGACAGAATATGGCCCCTCGCCAAGAGTTTCTTCAATCATTGATGATTGGGCTCCTTATTATATAGAGCGGACAAAAGCTGTAATGGACGGCACTTGGAAAAGTCAGGCTGTTTGGCACGGGATTTCAACTGGTATGGTTGGTATAGGAGAAATAACAGATGCTATTCCAGAAAAAGTTCGTGCGGAAGCCATTGCACTTCAGGACTCTATTGTGTCCGGTGCATATCATGCATTTACTGGTCCATTAAACAAGCAAGATGGTAGCCCCTGGTTAGCATCTGGTGAAACTGCTGATGATGGCACACTAGCTGGAATGACTTTTTATGTTGAAGGAATAAAAGGAAAAGTTCCAAACTAATCATTTAATCTTAAGATTAGAGCCCGGGTAACTCCCGGGCTTTTTTACTTCTAGCTCACTAAATACTTTCAATCTTTTTTAAAGTGCATATCATAGGTTTATGCAAAGACTTCTGACCATAAAAGATTTTCCTGCCTCGTCACTCTGCTTTGGTACCATGCAGTTTGGAGGGAAGTCCTCTTTTTACGAATCTAACGCAATCTATCAAAATTGTCGTGATTCAGGGATCAATTTCTTTGACACAGCTCACGTATATAATGAGGGTAGATCTGAAGAATTTCTAGGATCAGTTTCTTGTTCAGAGCGAGAAAATATAATAATTGCAACAAAAGCAGCCTATGATTGCCCTGCAACAAAGAAAAATATCTTAACATCTTTTGATGAAAGCAGAAAACGTCTAAAATCTGACTTTGTTGATATTTTGTATATGCATCGATGGGATAATCATGTTCCTCTTGAGGAAACTTTAACAGGTTTAGCAGAGCTTAAACAACAAGGATTAATTCGCTACATAGGGGTTTCAAACTATTCAGCCTGGCAAACTATGAAAGCACAGGCTATCTGTCATAACCTTAATATTTCAATTGATGTCATCCAACCTATGTATAGCTTAGTCAAACGTCAGGCAGAAGTTGAAATTTTACCAATGGCGCTTTCTGAGAAAATTTCAGTTTGCCCCTATTCGCCTCTAGGTGGTGGCTTACTTACTGGAAAATACCATCAAGGAGATACTGGTCGACTGACAGAGGACCAAAGATACAAAAAACGTTATAGTTTAGAGTGGATGCATAATACTGCTAGTAATTTATCTTTACTGGCTACAAGGTACAATGTTTCCCCAAGTACCCTAGCGATTGCATGGGTTTCAAATAATAAAAGTATCTCAGCTCCAATAATTTCTGCAAGTTCTTTAAAACAGCTTAGCCCCTCTATTAGCGCCTTAAATTACCAGATGCCTTCTGAGTTGTATAAAGAAATTACAGATCTAAGTGTTTCTCCTAGCCCTGCTACTGACCGGTTGGAAGAAATTTGACTATGTGGAATCTATTCGAATGTTAATATTTTTTGAGTCGTAAGGGCTATCTTCAACTACCACTGCATTCCAAAGCTCATCAAACATCTTAACTTTTAAAGCCTGCCCAACATTAGCAAATTCAGGAGTAATATAGCCCATACCTATCGACTTATTAAATTCAACAGAATAACCACCTGACGTTAATCGACCAATTCTTTTTTTATCAATATACAGCGCCTCCCTTCCCCAAGGGTCAGCATCTTTAGGGCCATCAATTAGCAGTGTTACACATTTAGACTTAATGCCGTGTTTTATCATTTGATCTTTACCAAAAAAATCTTTTGAAAGATCCACAAACCTATCTAACCCTCCTTCTAATGGAGTGGCATCTCTGCCTAACTCTGTACCAAAAGCTCTATAAGATTTTTCTTGCCTTAACCAGTTTTGAGCTCTTGCTCCAACCAATTTCATTCCATGTTTTTGACCCGAGTTTTCTAATTGATCAAAAAGATAATTCTGCATCTCGATTGGATGATGTAGCTCCCATCCAAGTTCACCTGTGTAAGCCACTCGAATAGCGTTCACTGGACACATACCTAACTCGATTGACTTAGCGGAAAGCCATGGAAAGTTTTTATTAGAAAACACCGTCTCTGGCTCAGGGTGCCTAACTAGGTCAGAAAGGATAGCCCTAGAGTTTGGCCCCGCAATAGCAAATACTCCAAATTGAGAAGTTACATCCTGCAACTCAATTCTACCAAATTCCATTTCTTTGTCCTGAATTGCTTTAATTAAGAAATCAGCATCATATGCTTGCCACGCTCCTGCAGAAACAAGATAGTACTCATCATGTTTAATCCTAACAATGGTATACTCAGTTCTTGTGGTGCCTTTTTCTGTGAGTGCGTATGTAAGATTGATTCGACCGACCTTAGGTAATTTATTACAAGTAAACCAATCTAAAAAGGCAGTAGCTCCGGGGCCTTTAATCACGTGTTTAGTAAACGCTGTAGCATCTATAAGACCTGCCGTTTCTCTAGTCGCTATTGCTTCTTCTTTTACAAAATTCCACCAAGTACCGCGACGAAAGGATCTAGAGCTTAAATCATCAAAACCAATCGTTGCAAAGTAATTTGGCCTTTCCCATCCGTTTACTTGACCAAACTGAGCCCCTCTCATTTTTTGTCGCTCATACGACGGAGCTGTTTTTAGTGGTCTACAAGCCTCTCGTTCTTCATCAGGGTGATGCAAGATAAAAACATGTTCATAGCTTTCTTCATTTTTTCGAGCAGCATAATCAGTCGTAATCCAGTTCCCAAACCTTCTCGGATCCAGAGAAGCCATATCTATTTCTGCTTCCCCTTGGTCCATTAACTGACTTAAATAATAGCCCACACCACCAGCTGCAGTTATACCAAACGAAAACCCTTCTGCGAGCCACATATTTCTGAGACCCTGAACTGGACCTACTAAAGGATTTCCATCTGGTGTATAACATATAGGGCCGTTAAAATCGGCTTTTAAACCAACTTCCTCACTAGAGGGCAACCTATGAATCATTGATAGGTACTCTGCTTCAATTCTATCTAAATCTAATGGGAAAAGGTCTGCCCGAAAGGTATCAGGAACGGTATATTTAAATCTAGCAGGGGCGCCTTTTTCGTATGGGCCTAAAATCCAACCCCCTCTTTCTTCTCTAACATACCATTTAGCATCGGCATCCCTTAACACTGGATGCTCAGGATTGCTTTTTCTCCATTCAAGTAAGGTTGGGTCTGGTTCTGTAACTATGTATTGATGCTCTACAGGAATCGCAGGAATTTTGATTCCAAGTAAGCCAGCTGTCCTTTGTGCATGGTTACCAGTAGCTGTCACGACGTGCTCCGCTTTAATAGTAACCTGCTCATCCGAACTAACAAGGTTTCCACCTTTCTCAATCATCTTCGTACAAGTCACCTCCCAATGATCACCCAGCCATTCGTAACCATCAACTTGCCATTTTCGTTCAATTGTCACGCCATATTGGCGTGCTCCTTTTGCCATAGCCATCGTTAGATCTGCAGGGTTAATATACCCATCTGTGGGATGCAGTATCGCTCCCTTTAAGTCTTCTGTTCTTAACAGAGGGTAACGTTCTTTAATTTCTTTTGGGTTAAGCCACTCAAAGGGTACACCACATGTTTCAGCAGTAGACGCATAGAGCATATACTCGTCCATTCGCTCCAATGTTTGCGCCATTCGTAAATTGCCAACAACTGAAAACCCTGCACTTAAACCAGTCTCTTGCTCTAGACGTTTGTAAAACTTGATAGAGTAATCGTGAATATGTGTAGTTGCATAACTCATATTAAAGTATGGAAGTAAGCCTGCTGCGTGCCAAGTAGAGCCCGATGTAAGCTCATCTCGCTCAAGTAGCATGGTTTTCCATCCTAACTTTCCCAAATGATAAGCTATCGATGTGCCTACTACCCCTCCTCCAACTATCAGCGCTTTAACTTGGCTTTGCATAGAATTTATTTCCTTTTTACTTCTTATATATCAAACTTGATTTTACTGTTAATCCATCAGTCGACCCTACTATGTACATTTACGACACTAAACAAAATTTGAATTAGTAATTTATATCAAAATAGGTGTATTTATTAGGGAGTTTTTAATCCTTCCAAGGATTCGCAATTAATTAATAATGAAAGCTATAATAGTTATTATGAACAAATTTATTCTGGTTTTTATGTTAAGCGTGATTGTAACTCTTACCCTTCCAATTAGCAGTACAGTCGCCACCGAAAAAGGTCAGGTCACAAACTTACCTATACCTCGATTTGTTTCATTAAAAGCGACAAAAAGCAATATTAGGCGAGGCCCAAGCACAACCCATAAAATAGATTGGGTTTTTGTAAAAAAAGACATACCACTTAAAATTGTAGATGAATTTGGTCATTGGAGGCGTATCATAGATTATGAAGGCGCCTCTGGGTGGATCCACAAATCCCTGTTATCAGGGTCACGGACTGTGTTGATCCTCAAAGATATGGTGCCCCTTTATCTAAAGCCAACCACGGATTCTATTATACGGGCAAAAATAGAAAAAAATGTTATAGGTAGCCTTGGTAAATGTAAGTTGAGTTGGTGTTTTGTTAAGTTTTCATCTGATAAGGGTTGGGTTAATAGGAAAGATTTTTGGGGGTTAATTCAGAATGAATTACGTGAGTGATTTATTTATATAAGTTATTTTGGTTCAAGTTTTTTTAACATTTTTTCTAGTAGTCTTTATAGGTTTACTCTTTAACTTCTCAATGGAGGCTCGCAAGAGTTCATTCTCTTCCCTTGCTTTTACAGCCATTGCTCTAACTACATCGAATTCTTCCCTAGTTACAAAATCTCTTTGTGACAGCCACCGGTCTAAAACACCATTCAAAGCAGTGTCAGCTTCAGTTTTTGCTCCCTGAGCTACACCCATGGCATTTGTAAAAACTTTTGATAAATCATCCAACAACTTATTTCTTGTCTGCATAACAACCTCTTTGTTTAAAAATAGTATAATTGAGATTAAAGGTAAAGCACAAGGTTGACTTCGTCACAGGCTCATAGGTAGTAGATATATGGCAACCACAGCATTTAAATTTCCTGATATATCTCCTGAATTATTTTCGTTTAATTTAGGCGGGTTCGAGTTCGCATTACGTTGGTATGCACTAGCCTATATAGTTGGAATAATTATTGCATTACAGATAATTAAGTTCTTATTAAGTAAGGAAATCCTTTGGTCTTTTAAAACCCCACCGATGGCAAAAACCCAAACAGATGATTTAATAACCTTTCTAATCTTAGGAATAATTATTGGTGGTAGATCTGGTTTCGTATTTTTTTATCAACTCGAATATTACTTACACAACCCATGGGAAATATTCATGGTTTGGCAAGGTGGTATGTCTTTTCATGGTGGTCTCATAGGCGTAATTCTTGCCACTCTTTGGTTCTGTCATAGGAATTCATTGCCAGTACTTAGTGTAGGAGACCTAATAGCCGTTGCAACACCTCCAGGTATATTCTTAGGTAGGTTATCAAACTTTGTGAACAGCGAGCTTTGGGGCAGACCCACCGAATGGTCTTATGGAGTGGTATTTCCTGGAACTCTCGCCCAAAGTTGTCCGGGGTACTCTGAACCATGCGCCAGACACGCTTCGCAGCTTTATGAAGCAGGTCTTGAAGGTCTGATCTTGGGATGCATTATGCTGTGGTTAGCGCTTAATAAAAAATGGCTTACAAGGCCAGGTTGCCTAATAGGGTTTTTTATTTTCGCTTATGGATTATTTAGGTTTTTAGTTGAGTTCTTTAGACAACCTGATTCATATTTTATAACAAATGAAAATCCTCTTGGTTATCTCCTTTCTTCAGGTAACCTAAGTCTGACAATGGGGCAGGCACTCTCCCTTCCAATGATTATTTTCGGGTTGTTAATCATAATGCTTCGGTACAAAAAATGAACCCGTTAAGTAAATTACTAAACCAACAGATTAGGTATAACGGACCAATGAGTATTTCCCAATTTATGGAAATTTGTTTATTACATCCAAAATATGGGTACTATACAAACTCTAGCCCGTTCGGTCAAAAGGGTGACTTTGTTACTGCACCAGAGGTCAGCCAGATGTTTGGTGAACTTATAGGACTTTTTCTTGCTCAAGCTTGGTCAGATCAAAAAAACCTAGAGGAGGCAGTTCTTGTTGAATTAGGGCCTGGGAGAGGTACACTTACTGCTGACATAATGAGAGTGACAAAATCGATTAAAAATTTTCCAAAAAAAATATATCTACTAGAGGTGAGTGAGAAATTAAAATTATTACAAAAGTCCAAACTTGAAGGATATCAAGTTGAGTGGATTAAAAATTTAAATCAAATTCCTCCTGGTCCAATTATACTTATAGCCAATGAATTCTTTGATTCTTTACCTATAAATCAATATTTAAAGGGAGCTGATGGGTGGCATGAAAGGCTAATCGGCATAAAGAATGGTGAACTAGCCTTTGGTATATCAGAACAAAAACTTAACATTCAAAGTACTGAGTATTTTACACATGCAGTTAAGGGTGACATTGTAGAGGTAAGACCTTCTGTAGAGCCAATTATTACCGAAATTTCTAATAAAATTTCACAGTGGGGTGGTATCTCGTTAATCATTGATTATGGTTGTTGGGACTTAAAGGGAAACACTTTCCAAGCTATAAAAAGTCATAAATATATTAATCCACTTGAAAAACCTGGGGAGGTCGACCTCACCGCACATGTTGATTTTTCTTCGTTAGCCAGAAGTGTGTTAAACTGCTCAATCAGTAAATTAACAGACCAAGGAGTACTTTTAGAGCGTCTCGGAATTTCTGAAAGAGCAAACATACTTTCTAGGTCACTAAAAGCTGACGATCTTGAAAACCATATTGCAGCCCATCGTCGCTTGACACATCCAAAAGAAATGGGGACATTGTTCAAAGTGATGGCTATATTACCAAAGCTATCACGCATGCCACTAGGATTATAAATTGAAAATAGAAACCTTATCCTCAGAGAATTTAAAACCAATATCGCACTACTTCTTCACGCGTAAGGGGGGATCTTCGTCTGGGATATACGCTGGATTAAACTGCGGGTTTGGCTCTTTTGATTCCCCACTTTTGGTAGAAAGAAATAGGTGCTCTAGCTGTAACACTATTGGAATCGACAGAGATCAATTAGTTACTGTAAATCAAACTCACTCTAGTAATGTAGTTACTTTATCAAAAAAGAACGAAAAAAAAGGTTCACTAATTAATGCGGATGCCATGGTTACAAATAAACCGAATATTGGGCTTGGTATTTTAACAGCAGATTGCCAACCAGTCTTTTTTGCTGACCCACACTCACGTATAATAGGAGCAGCTCATGCGGGCTGGAAAGGCACCCTATCCGGAATTCTAGAGGCCACAATCGGATCAATGATTAAGTTAGGAGCAACCCGAGAGAATATTCACGCTGTTATTGGTCCATCAATCTCACAAAAAGCGTATGAAGTAGGCTCTGAATTTGTTGAACTTTTTATAGAAAAATCTATTGAAAACAAAAAGTTTTTTAAATCACAAAAAAATGGAAAGTTCTTATTTGACTTAAATGGCATAAGTCTTGAACGTTTAGTAAAAGCTGGTGTCAAGGCTGAGAGTGTAAATAGATGCACCTACTCTGAACCCAGATCATTTTACTCTTACAGGAGATCATTTCATAGGAACGAGCCCGACTATGGGCGATTATTATCTGTTATTATACTATAACATTTTTCAACTAAGCTTTAGTAACTATAATTGTTCTTATGTTAACTGCTTAGCTCTTTCTTCAACTATTTCGAAAGGTACTCCAACGTCCTCCTTCGACTCCCTAATAACCAATGAGGTTTTTACACTCGCAACATTTTCTGTCGAAGTTAATTCTTCTGTAAGAAATGTTTGGAAAGTGCTGAGATCTGGTGCCACACATTTAAGAATAAAATCAACCTCTCCATTAAGCATGTTACACTCCCTAACTAAGGGCCAAGTATCACACTTTTTTTCAAAAGCAGTTAAATCAGACTCCGCTTGACTAATTAACCCTACCATTGCGAATACTTTAACCTGAAAGCCTAGGGCTCGCGCTTCAATATTAGCGTAATAACCCTTTATAAAACCACTCTCCTCGAGTGTTCTTACCCTTCGAAGACACGGAGGGGCTGAAATCCCAACTTTTTTTGCAAGATCTACATTACTCATGCGACCATTAGCCTGAAGCTCAGATAGAATTTCCCTATCAATTTTGTCTAGTTTAGAAACTTTCATAACCACCTCTTTTAAACTAATCTTACAAAATAAACAGTGTACACGCAATAATATTTCTACTTTAAGCATTTTAATTATATTTAAATTTTATTAATAGAAAGGTATAATAATCACCTTTCACTATTTTGCGACCCGGATTATAAGCGTTCGGTCAGCATAAAAAGGAAATATCATGGAAAATTATAGACACACTAAAGTGCTGATTATTGGCTCTGGTCCTGCAGGATACACAGCTGGTGTATATGCCAGTCGGGCAATGCTCGAACCTCTGTTGATCCAAGGGATTGAGCCTGGCGGTCAGTTAACTACCACAACAGAGGTCGAAAACTGGCCAGGAGACAGCGAGGTTCAGGGACCTGATTTAATGATTAGAATGGAAAATCATGCAAAATCAGTTGGTTGTGAAGTCTTATCAGATATAATCACTAATTTAGATCTATCTGGCCGCCCGTTTGTTGCTACCGGTGATTCTGGAAATATCTACACCTGCGATTCAATTATCCTAGCTACTGGCGCAAGAGCTAAATGGCTAGGTTTGCCGTCTGAAGAAAAATATAAAGGTTTTGGAGTTTCTGCCTGTGCAACATGTGATGGCTTTTTTTATAAGAATCAGGAGATAGTTGTTGTTGGTGGAGGAAATACAGCCGTAGAAGAGGCCTTATTCCTTACCAATTTTGCTTCAAAAGTAACCTTAATTCATCGTCGTGACGAGCTGCGAAGTGAAAAAATCTTACAAGATAGATTATTTAAGAACCCAAAAATAGAAACTCTCTGGTTTAACCAAGTAGTAGAAATACTAGGTGATAAAGAGCCTTTGGGAGTAACTGGTGTTAAAGTTAAAAATGTAAAAACAGGAGTTCTTTCAACGCTTGAATGCAAAGGCGTTTTCGTTGCTATTGGTCACTCTCCTGCAAACGAATTAGTAAAAGATGTGTTAAAAACACATATGGGTGGATACGTTATAACCAAGCCTGATAGTACAGAAACATCTATACCTGGAATATTCGCAGCTGGTGATCTCACTGATCATAAATACCGACAAGCAGTTACGAGTGCCGGAATGGGTTGCATGGCAGCCTTAGAAGTAGAACGTTTTCTTGCAGAAACAAAATAAAAAAAATATTATTAATTAATATCAACTTTTGTCCTATAATACTCGTCTAAGGAATACAGAAAACATGATCGACAACCTAGACCTAGTATCTGAACTTTATGACACAAAAAAACCTCTGGATGAACTTAAACGTTTGGCTTCAAGTTTAAAAAGTTGGGATTTAACAAAAAGGCAGAACTGCGACGTAGAGCTTTTAATGAACGGTAGTTTTTCACCGTTAATTGGATTTATGGGACAAGCTGATTATAGTAAAGTCTTAGAAGAAATGCGTTTAGAGAGTGGCGCCCTATGGCCCATGCCAATTACTCTGGATGTTACTAAGAAGTTTTCACTGGAGCTCTCTATAGGCGACGAAATAGCACTCAAAGATCAAGAAGGCACAATATTAGCTATAATGAAAATAACTGACAAATGGACTCCAAATAAGATTGTTGAAGCAAAAAAAATATTTGGATCGGTAGATAGAAAACATCCAGGCGTAAGTTATTTATTAAATGAAGTGGAAAATATCTATCTAGGCGGGCCTATAGTTGGTTTGAAACATCCCACGCATTACGATTTTTGCGACAACCGTCATTCCCCAAATAAGCTGAAAAAGAAGTTGAAAAAATTAGGTTGGACAAAAATTGTTGCCTTTCAACCCAAGAATATAATTCATCGTGCCCAGCAAGAGATGACCCTAAGGGCAACAGAAAAAGTGGGTGCAAATTTATTGATTCACCCCGCCACAGGGATGACTAATTCTGGAGATATTAAACATTATACCAAAATAAAATGTTACAAGGCAGTTGTTGATCATTATCAACCTTCTACCACACAATTATCTCTACTAAACTTAGCCATGCGAATGGCTGGGCCGAGAGAAGTTATCTGGTATGGTTTAATTCATAAAAACTATGGTTGCACCCATCTAATCGTAGAACAAGACTGCGTAGGAGAAGGTTTAGACACTAAAAATAAACCTTTTTATAGTCTGCATGAAGTGCAAAGTCTTTTCCGTTATTATGAAGAAGAAATGGGAATAAAGATGATTGATGCTCCAGAAATGGTTTACGTGAAAGAAAGCTCTCGATATCAACCGATAGAGGAAACTGTTGATAAAGGGCTCATTACCACAAATATTTCAAGTGGAGAGCTAGAGCACTGTCTAGATAAAGGTTTAAGTATACCAAAGTGGTTTAGCTTTCCAAATGTTTTAACTGAAATTCGTCGTACAAGGCCACTACTTTCCTCACAAGGTTTCACTATATTTTTTACAGGTTTATCTGGATCAGGGAAATCAACAATTGCTAACATCTTAATGGCAAAACTAATGGAAGTGGGAAGCAGACGAGTAACTCTTTTAGACGGTGATATCGTTAGAAAAAACTTATCTTCAGAATTAGGTTTTTCAAAACAGCATCGTGACTTAAATATTCGAAGAATTGGATATGTGGCATCCGAAATAACCAAAAATGGTGGGGTAGCAATTTGTGCACCTATAGCGCCATACTCTAAAACTAGACAGCTAGTCCGGCAAGACGTAGAAAATTGGGGGACCTTTATAGAAATATATGTCGCAACAAGTTTAGAAGAATGCGAACGCCGAGATAGGAAAGGCCTTTATCAAAAAGCTCGAGAAGGAAAAATTAAAGAGTTTACCGGTATTTCTGACCCTTATGAGGTGCCAAAAAAGCCAGAAATTCATCTAGAAACGGAAAATGTAAATATACAAAACTGTGTCGAGAAAATAATGCTGAAGTTAGTTGATCTAGGCTTAATAAAAAAAGACTAGTCCTAAAGGAAATTAGCTAATCTCAGTAAAACTATTACCTTAACTAACTATTAATTAAATGAAACCGACGTTTGGCTAAATTGACCATTAATTAGGCAACTAGGCAGATAAGTTAGACCAAGTAAAAGAGTAGCTTACTCCAGGTATCATTGCGTAACCTAAATATATATTTATAAACATCGAGTAAAGAATATATTAGCGAGTGATTATGAAATATTTAAAAGTTGGAATTATTATGGGGAGTCAATCAGATTGGTCCATAATGAAGGAGTCTGCAATCATACTAGAAGAGTTAAGAATTCCACATGAAAAAAAAATTATATCGGCTCATCGGACCCCAGATCGATTGTGGAAATATGGTGAGGCCGCAATAGAAAGTGGGATTGCTGTTATTATAGCCGGCGCAGGTGGGGCAGCGCACCTTCCAGGGATGATGGCTTCAAAAACGCAAATCCCTGTTATAGGTGTACCTATTCCCACGAAAGCACTGTCAGGTTTGGATAGTCTCTATTCTATATTGCAGATGCCAAAAGGCTACCCTGTAGCAACAATGGCCATTGGTAGCCCTGGAGCAAGTAACGCCGCGCTTTTAGCCACAAGTATATTGGCACTTAATGACAGTGAAGTTGCAAAGCGTTTGATGGAGTGGCGGGAAGCTCTATCAAGGTCAATAGAAGAAACACCGAAGGAATAAATCTACATGTTACCCATAGGCTCAACAATTGGAATTTTAGGCGGCGGGCAATTAGGAAGAATGCTTTCAGTAGCAGCCGCACAGCTAGGTTTTAAATGCCACGTATACGAGCCTGAAAAAAATCCGCCTGCCGGTGAAACTAGTGCCATCCTTACAACTGCTTTATATACTGATTATACTGCTCTAGAAAAATTTGCAAAGTCGGTTGATGTAGTTACTTTTGAATTTGAAAATATACCATCAAAAACTCTCGATTATATAGAATCAATAGTAGAGATATTCCCTGACAGAAAAGCTCTAAAAATATCGCAAGATCGCTTGTTTGAAAAAAACTTTCTTACGAAATTAGGCCTAGAAACAGCCCCGTACCTTAAAGTTGATGATGTCACTGAGTTTAAGGATGCCGTCAAAAAGATTGGCACTCCAGCAATCCTTAAAACTCGAACAATGGGTTACGATGGTAAAGGTCAAGTAAAAATCACAAATGAAGATCAAGTAAAACAAATCTCGAAAACCTTTAAAACCTCTAATCATATACTCGAAGGTCTGGTAGATTTTACTAAAGAAATCTCCGTTATCTCTGTGCGAAACTCTAAAGGTGAAATCTCGTGTTTTGATCCAGGAGAAAATCTTCATGAAAATGGTGTCTTAAAAACAACCACTATACCAGCTCAAATACCTAGAGCGTTAATAACGGACGCTATTCTCTTAGCTAGTAAAATTCTTACTGCACTTGACTACATTGGCGTACTTGGAGTTGAGTTATTTATTTCAAAAGGTAAACTCATAGTAAATGAGATAGCTCCTAGAGTTCATAACTCAGGTCACTGGACCCAAAATGGTTGTGTGATTGACCAATTCGAACAACATATTCGTGCAATTTCAGGCTGGCCATTAGGCGACGGTGTACGTTATATGAATGTTACTATGGAAAATTTGTTAGGCAATGACATTCTAAATACTGAAATAATATCACAAGATGCTAGAGCAGCCATCCACTTGTATGGAAAAAAAGAAACAAGACCAGGTCGTAAAATGGGTCACGTCAATCGCTTATTTCCTAAAAACTAAGTTTAACTATTTAGTACGCTCAAAAAACCAAAAAAAAACTTTATTACCGTAGAAAAGGTTTTTTTTCTGACTAATGGTTGACATCCCCTATCAGTAAATCGCATGTAACGCCGTTAAGGAAGCTTTATAAATTGAGGTAATCCATGCCAGTAGTTATCGTTGAGTCCCCTGCAAAAGCAAAAACTATAAATAAATACCTTGGTAAGGACTTTACTGTACTGGCATCGTATGGGCACGTTAGAGATCTTCCATCAAAAGACGGATCCGTCGATCCAGAAAAAGATTTTGAGATGTTGTGGGAGGTTAGTGACTCGAGCAAAAAGCATGTCAAAGCAATTGTAGACGCTCTAAAAACTGACAACTCCCTGATTCTAGCTACTGATCCAGATCGAGAAGGCGAAGCTATTTCATGGCATTTGGTCGAAGAGTTAAAAAGACGTAAAGCTATAAATGAAAAAACACCTATTAGTAGAGTGGTTTTTAATGCGATTACAAAGTCAGCTGTCACACAAGCTATGCTGGTGCCACGAGAAATAGACCAGCCTTTAGTAGACGCCTATTTAGCAAGAAGAGCACTAGACTACCTTGTAGGCTATAAGTTGTCACCAGTATTATGGCGTCGACTTCCAGGTGCAAAATCTGCAGGAAGAGTTCAATCAGTGTGCCTTAGACTCATTGTTGAACGCGAAATGGAAATTGAAAAATTTGTTCCAAAAGAGTATTGGACAGTTAAAGCTAAGCTAGAGACACCCGTTGGAAAAGAATTCGAAGCTAGGCTATCAGCATTAGCTGAAAACAAGATTGAGAAGTTTACTATAACAAATCAGATGGCTGCTGAAGTTGCTGTTCAAGCTGTAGAAAGTAGAGAACTCTTTGTAGAATCAGTAACAGCAAAACCGACAACCCGTAATCCCTCTGCTCCCTTTATGACCTCAACTCTTCAGCAAGAGGCAAGCCGTAAGTTCGGCTTCGGAGCAAAGCAAACAATGTCCGCTGCTCAAAAACTATATGAGATCGGTTTAATAACTTATATGAGAACAGACGGCATTGATATTGCTCCGGAAGCAGTAATGGCAGCTAGAGAAGCGATAACCGCTAAATATGGTGAAAGGTACCTTCCAAATAGTCCTAGAATGTATAAAAATAAAGTAAAAAATGCCCAAGAAGCACATGAATGTATTAGACCAACAGATATGTTTAAAAGTATTTCAGATGTTAACTTACCAAATTCTGATCAGGAAAAGTTATATGATTTAATTTATAAAAGAACTTTGGCTTCTCAAATGGCTGTTGCGAAGTTTGAACAAACAACTGTTGAAATTAAATCAAATGACGAACAGGTGAAATTAAGAGCAAGTGGCCAAGTAATACTTTTTGATGGTTTTATTAAAATTTATCAGGAAGGAATTGACGAACCAGACGAAGAGAAAACAGAAAACAATCTTCCTCAATTAATTAAAGGTCAAAAGCTAGAAAAGAAAATTGTCTCACCTGACCAACATTTCACACAACCTCCAGCACGCTACACGGAGGCCACACTAGTAAAAAAAATGGAGGAACTCGGTATAGGTAGGCCATCGACCTACGCATCAGTGTTAACTACCATTCAAGACAGAGAATACGTACGAAAAGAAAAAAATCGACTTCTACCCGAAGATAAGGGGCGACTTGTAACAATATTTCTTGAAAACTTTTTTAGAAAGTATGTTGGTTACCAATTTACTGCTGATTTAGAAGAGGAACTAGACAACGTTTCCAATGGATCAAGACATTATCAAGAAGTTTTAACAAATTTCTGGGGTAGCTTCTCTATTTCAATTTCTGAGGCATTAGATTTATCAATTACTGAGGTCCTTGAAAAAATAAACGAAGTTTTAGAACCACATCTTTTCCCAAAAACACTAGATGGTGGAGATCCAAGATTATGCCCTCATTGTGGGAATGGAAAATTATCCATGCGAACGGCAAGATCAGGGGGAGCCTTCATTGGGTGTGCCAACTATCCAGAATGCAAATACACGAGGGCATTTGGCCCACCTGGAGTAGAAAATAACGAAATTGGGCCAGATGGCAAAGCACTGGGAGAGGACTCTGGGGATCTGATAAGTCTAAGGAAGGGGCGTTACGGTCCTTATGTTCAACGAGGCGAACCCACGGAAGATATTCCAAAACCTGTTAGGTTTTCAGTTCCAAAAAGCTGGGACCTCAGCGAATTGAATTTAGAGAAAGCCTTAAAGTTACTTGCTCTACCAAGAGATATTGGCCCCCACCCTGATGATGGTGAAATTATTCAAACATCAATAGGACGTTATGGACCATATATTAAGCACAACAAAGTTTATGCCAATATATCAAATGTTGACGATGTTTTTGATATAGGAATGAATCGAGCAGTAGAAGAGATTGCCAAAAAGGTGGCAGGAGGTAAGGGTTTTGGGTCAAGAAACAATGACCCTATAAAAGACTTAGGTGAACATCCTGATGCCGGTGGAAAAGTTCTGGTAATGAAGGGTCGCTATGGGCCATATATCAAATGGGAAAAAGTTAATGCCACGATTCCAAAGGATATCGAACCAATAGACGTCACGATTGAAATTGCAAAAACATTACTAGATGCAAAGGCCACAAAAAAGCCAACCCGAAAACCTAAAAAAAGCAAAGCTACAAAAAGCAAAGCTAAGAAATAGTTTATTTTTGGTAAACTCCTTTTTATTGGATAAAACTTAATATAATAATTGCTATGTCTAATTTTCTCAAAATTTAACTAAGGCTCTATAATGACTAAAAACTTAAAAGCTCTGGATTTTCTCCTTAGTCGTCGCTCACACCCTTCAAAGACACTAAAAGAGCCCGCTCCAAGTTTGGATGATCTTAAACCCATTCTTACTGCTGCTATGAGGTCCCCAGATCATGGGAAGTTAGAACCCTGGAGATTTATTATACTACAAAAGGCCGCACTCCTGAGATTGGCTAATTGTGCTTCATTACGTGCTATCGAGCTTGATTTACCAATGGAGGCTCAAAAGAAGGTAGAGTTTTTCTTTAGAAATCCACCCCTATCCGTGGCGGTAATATCGTCTCCAAAAGAGTCAGAAAAGATTCCTGAATTAGAACAAACTTTAAGTGCAGGAGCCGTATGTTTAGCACTTGTTAATGCAGCATTAGCATCTGATTGGGGCGCTTCATGGCTGACTGGCTGGACTGCAACTGATCGTCCATTTCTTACAAACCACTTAAAATTAGAAAAGCATGAGTTTGTTGCTGGATATATTCACATAGGAAGTAAAAGCTCTCATCCTCCTGAAAGGCCGCGACCAGATTTTAAATCTATAACCAATATAGTTTCTGATTAGAGTATTAACATTAGTTTTTTGGACCAAAGAACTTAAATAAGTCCATAGTATTAGCACTTATTAATCCGTAAATAATAGCCATACAAATAAATGCCCAAATCACAGCAGATATAATACTCGTTATTATAAACTTTTTCCTAATATTTAAATTAGATGGTGCAGATCTTGAGGTACCTTTGAAAACCACCCCTGTTTCCCCTTGTGTCCTTAAGTTTTGGGGTAAAACACAAAAGAGGACCAAAAACCATACTACTGCATAAACTACTATTGCCGAAGTTATTGCCATTACAGCTCCTCTAACTCAATTAAAGTTCCATTAAACTCTTTAGGATGCAAAAATATTACTGGCTTTCCATGTGCCCCTATTTTGAGCGCCCCATCTCCAATTATTCTGGCGCCCTTCTTAATCAAAAGGTTCTTAGCTTTGGAAATATCAGCAACTTCATAACAAATGTGATGTATTCCACCAGAAGGGTTCCTTTCTAAAAACTTTTCAATCGGACTACTCACTCCAAAAGGACTTAACAGTTCAATTTTTGTATTAGGAAGTTCAATAAAAACTACTGTTACCCCATGATCATGTAAGTTCTGTGGCAAACTAACTACAACTCCGAACAAATCCTCATACTGTTTTGTGGCCTTTTCTAAATCTGGTACCACAATAGCAATATGGTTAAGTCTCCCTATCATTTTTTCACCATAAAATTTTAATACCCTCTTCGTAAATAATTACGAACTCTTTTTAACTACACGTAAACTTAAATCCATAAGTTGATCACTTGTGGGATCTGAGGGAGCCGACATCATCAAGTCTTCCGCTCTTTGGTTCATAGGAAATAGAATAACCTCACGGATATTAGACTCGTCTGCCAGTAACATAACAATCCTGTCAATTCCTGCTGCACAACCGCCGTGAGGGGGTGCACCGTAGCTAAAAGCATTAACCATTCCACCGAAACGTTTTCTGACTTCGTCTTCACCGTAACCAGCTAGTTCAAATGCTTTAATCATAATCTCAAGCTTGTGATTTCTAATTGCACCCGACAATAACTCATAACCGTTACAAGTGAGATCATATTGATATCCCAAAACTTCTAATGGATCTCCATCTAAAGCTTGAATACCTCCTTGTGGCATTGAAAATGGGTTATGTGAAAAGTCTACTTTCCTGGTTTCAGTATCTTTCTCATACATTGGAAAATCTACTATCCAAGCAAATGCAAACCTATTGTTGTCAACTAAATTAAGTTCATTTCCTATTGTAACCCTCGCCCGTCCTGCTACCGCTTCAAAAGAAGTTGGTTTTCCAGCTAAAAAGAATGCAGCATCCCCAACTCCAAGATTTAGTTGGATTCTAATGGCTTCCGTTCTTTCTGCACCAATATTTTTTGCTAACGGACCGGCCGCCTCAACAACGCCTTCTACGTCTCTCCAAAATATATACCCCATGCCTGGGAGCCCCTCTTTTTGAGCAAATGCATTCATTCTGTCACAAAATTTTCTAGAACCACCCGATGGAGCCGGTATCGCCCTAATCTCAGCCCCTTCCTGCTTCAATATCTTTGAAAAGATTTCAAATCCACTATCTTGAAAATGCTCAGAAACTATTTGCATTCTCAGAGGGTTTCTTAAGTCGGGCTTATCAGTTCCATATAATATCATAGAGGTCTTATAGGGAATTTTTTCCCAACTAGTGTCAACGACTTTTTCTCCACCAAACTCTTCAAAAACTCCCTGTATCACTGGTTGTATAGTTCTAAATACGTCTTCTTGCTCGACAAAAGACATTTCAACATCAAGTTGATAAAAATCCGTTGGAGATCGATCTGCCCGTGGGTCTTCATCTCGAAAACATGGGGCAATTTGAAAGTACTTATCAAATCCTGACACCATTAGTAACTGTTTGAATTGTTGCGGTGCCTGAGGTAAGGCGTAAAATTTTCCAGGATGGAGTCTGCTTGGAACTAAAAAATCTCGAGCACCTTCTGGTGAAGATGCTGTTATTATGGGTGTTTGAAACTCTCTGAACTCTAACGCCCACATCCTTTTTCTAATGCTAGCAACCACATCAGATCTTAATTTCATATTCTTTTGAAGTTTTTCTCTTCTCAGATCTAAAAACCTATACTTTAATCTAGTCTCTTCAGGATATTCCTGATCTCCAAAAACCATCAAAGGTAATTCATCCGCTGCTCCAAGGACCTCAATATCTGATATGAATACTTCAACCTGCCCTGAAGAAATTTTTTCATTTACAAGGGTCGCGTCTCTTAATTTAACGACTCCGTCTATTCTTATACACCACTCACTTTTAACTTTTTCTACCTTGCTAAAAACAGGACTATCTGGATCTGCCAAAATTTGCGTCATTCCATAATGATCTCGTAAATCTATAAAAAGTAACCCTCCATGATCACGGACCCTATGAACCCATCCAGACAATCGAACGGATGCTCCAGCGTTTGCAGAGTTCAAATCGGAACATGTATGACTTCGAAACGCATGCATATAAAAACCTTTCTAGATATATCTTCTTAAATGGTGATACACCTTGGTTAGCACTGGAAGTCAAGTCTGCGATCAAAAGATCTAGTCTAAATTTTTGAATAAGCTTCAAACAAATAATATTAGATCACTGCTAAAAACAAAACTCCTTATGGCAAAGCGAATATTTTAAACCATAATTATGTTTCATAAGTTGATACAATCAATATAATATTTTTACTTTTTTTGATTATTAGGGCGTTATGGCTCTTGCGTGAAAACCATCATCATCTTAGACCATGAGTGAGAATTATAAAGTCTAGGGAAATAAAGGATTATGCCCAAAAGAACAGATATTAAGTCTATATTAATAATTGGTGCTGGCCCTATAATAATTGGACAAGCTTGTGAATTTGACTATTCCGGAGCTCAAGCATGTAAGGCGCTGAAGGAAGAGGGTTATAGGGTAATCTTAATTAACTCAAACCCTGCCACTATTATGACTGACCCGGACATGGC
>CAJIZW010000126.1 GCA_905181985.1 uncultured Paracoccaceae bacterium
CAAAACAAAAAGCACGAATCAACGCTTATGAGGAGATGGCAAACCAATCTGAAAGAGAAAAATTAGGGCGTGCGCAAATAGTTATTCCTAATGGGGCTCGTCTAGGGTCAAAAGTGATTGAGGTAGAAAACCTATCGAAGGCATATGGAGAAAAGTTGTTAATTGAAAACCTAAGCTTTTCATTACCTCCTGGAGGAATTGTCGGTGTCATAGGTCCCAACGGTGCAGGTAAGTCCACTTTATTTAGAATGTTAACCTCTCAAGAGGAGCCAGACTCTGGAGACTTAAGTTACGGCGATACAGTTGATCTTTCTTACGTAGATCAGTCTAGAGACTCTTTGAAAGCTGAGAAAACAGTCTGGGAAGAAATTTCCGGGGGCTCAGAAATTATCGAGCTTGGCGATGCACAGATGAATTCTCGAGGATATTGTTCCTCTTTTAACTTTAAGGGTGGCGATCAACAAAAGAAAGTAGGGCTTCTCTCAGGTGGAGAGAGAAATCGAGTTCATATGGCCAAACTACTGAGAACTGGCGGCAATGTACTACTTCTCGACGAACCGACGAATGACTTAGATGTTGAGACCCTACGTGCCTTAGAGGATGCACTTGAAAATTTTGCAGGTTGCGCCGTAATAATCAGCCATGACAGGTTTTTCTTAGACAGGTTATGTACTCACATTTTAGCCTTTGAAGGTGATGCACATGTTGAGTGGTTTGAGGGCAATTTTGAATCATACGAAGAGGATAAAATACGACGATTAGGACCAGATTCGATAGAACCAAAAAGAATAAAATATAAAAAATTTACTCGCTAATTAAACAGATACGGCATTAACACCAAAGTTTTGTTTCGCCTCCATAACGGGTTTTGTTGGCAACCCATAAGCTTTGGATCTATGAAATATTGGCAGGTTAGCGCCAAGCATGGAATTAAAGAACCACATTAGTGCATTGGAGGTTTCAACAGGCCTTTCACGTGTAATGAAGTGGCCAGAGTCTAAAACTAATATGGCCTGTAACCCAGGTAAATGATCTTCCATACCCACGCAATATTCAATGGGTTGTCGCGGATCAAATTCACCATGAATGTACAAAATAGGCATAGTAAACTTTTTTAAATCCACAGGCTTACTTTTAATTATATCCCTGAAATAACGAGGCACTGCATCAGAGATTCCTGGATAAGAGAATTCATCTACAATATCATTAATTTCATCTTCAGATGGAAGGAGTTCAGGTTTACAAGAGCTTTCAAACCAAACATTAACATATGCAGAAGCTTTTATCATAAGCCGGCTTGCTGCTGTTGGATTTAAAGCGTTCCATTGATGATGGAGAGAATTTCGTGAATCATATTTATGTAATGATAAGCAACACCTAACATAGCTCTCAACCCTTTCAGAGTATTGACTTACAATATTATCACCTATCGCTACCCCCCAATCATGTCCTGCCATTCGGAAAGTGGTAATATCTAAAGCATCTAGTAACTCTACAACCTGCTCTGCAACTTTACTCATAGAGTAGTCGCCATCTTCTTTTCCAGACTGTCCATATCCTTTTAAGTCGATTGCAATTACTCGAAACTGTGTTGCTAGTTTTGGTATCTGATGTTCCCAACACTTCCAGCTTTCGGGTATCCCATGTAATAAAACAACTGGGTCCCCACTACCCGCCTCAACCCAATGCCAACTCTGTCCATTAACAGTTAAATATTTATGCGCAATCAGATCACATGTCATGTTAGTCTCTTCTTTAATAAATTTCAGTTAAAATTAAATCTTCTTTTTATCATCTATAATTTTTAAATGAGCCATACCACTTTCTCCCATCGGTGTACTTGCAAAGGGCCCCCCATGACACATTTGAGCTAAATCCTGAGGGTCAGCAAGCGGTGCGTTTGCAAGAACTTCATCAGCGAAAACTTCAGCATTATCTTTAGGTCGATAGCCCAAATAAGTTGCTGCTGAATTATCTACAACCGCTCGGTCATTATTAGATATACCATAAGATATTGTAAAACCTACTGTCGGAGTATCTATTGCTCGAGTTACTAATTGAATCAAATCGTCGTATGATAGCCAAGTACTAAGAGAGCGAGGGCTAACAACTGCTGCGGCTGAATAAATGCGTAAACACACAGATTCGACACCTGATTTTTCCCAGTACATTCTTCCTAAGTCTTCTGTAAAACATTTTGCAAGACCGTAAAATCCATCTGGTCTGTGAGGTACATCAACTCCAATAAATTGATTCTTTGGATACATCCCAACTGCGTGAATCGATGAGGCATATACTACTCTTTTTACACCAAACTTTCTTGCTGATTCCCACACATTGTATGATCCAACAAAGTTAGGTCCCCAAAGTTCTTCAAATGGCCCCTCATCAACAATAGCACCAAAATGTATCACCATATCTGCACCTTCTATTAACGGCCCTATTTCTGACATCTGTGCAAGATCCGCTTTCACAAAACTTTCATTCCCATACAGTGACCCTATATCCTCTGAGATATCTGTACTCAAAAGAGTATCCGCCATCTTCGATAACGGCTCCCTTAAATACGATCCTAGTCGGCCAGAAGCACCCGTTAAAACAATCTTTTTCATATTATTGCCCTTTCAATAAATGGTTTATTTTCAATAACTCTGTTAAAGTGAAGTGGAGACAGGTCCAAGCCCCTATATTCTCCATAAATAATTAACTCTGAGATACCTCTACCAACTGCCGGACTTTGCTGAAGACCATGTCCAGAAAATCCATTAGCAAATATAAAGTTGGCGATCTTAGGGTGGGGTCCTAAGATCGCATTTTGATCGAATAAATTATACGAATAATGGCCTACCCAAGAATTTACAACCTTCAAGGAATCAAACTGTGGTATTCTGTGAAACAAAGCAGGCCATATTTTATTTTCCCAAATGTCGTAGTCTAATTCAAAATCATCATAATCTACTCGTAAATCGTCATCCGGTGGACAGCCTGCAACATAATATTTCCCATCACTTCGGACATGAACCCCAGATGGGTCAATAGTTAAAGGTAAGGGTTGATCAAGTGGATTTGCAGCATCAAAAACAAAGCTATAACGTCTTCGCGGCTCTACCGGCAAAACAACTCCTATCATTCGGGAAATGTTAGCGGCTCTAGTTCCACCAGCATTTACCAAAACTCCACATTCAACTATTTTTCCAGACGATAAATGAACTCTCTTTGCTAAACTTCTCTGTTCATTGGTATCTATACCTATGACTTCGTCATTAATTACTGTGACACCTAATTGTTTGTTCTTTTTTTGCCACCAATTAAATACTGTTGCACCATCAAAGTAACCTTCATTAAGTGTATTATGACTTCCACAAACGACATCGCTAACATTATAGAATGGATAGTCAGACTTTATTTCAGCTGGGGACATTATCCTTGTTCCAGCCCCTAAGCCAGCTTGCATAGCTTGATCTTCCATAAAAACTTTTTCAGAATCTTTTGAACTGGAAAGGTATAAATAACCAAAATTCTGTAGTATAATATTTGGAGCAGAGTCATCTTGAATAAGTTTTTTAAAGTTTCTTATAAATTCAGCGCCGTACTGAGAAATTTGTACATTTAGTTCATTTGAGTATTGCTGCCTTATACAACTATTACTTCTTGAAGTTGATGCAAATTCAAATGTTAGGTCTTTCTCTATTACACAAATCGTTCCATTAAAATCCTCATTTGATATTAAAAACCAAGCAATTGCCGAACCAATCATAGCTCCACCAATTATTACAACATCATATTTCTCATTGCCGGGAGCCATTACATTGTTAACCCACAGCGTATAGCATCCTCAATCAAAGTAACCTCTTCAAAGCTTAAATTATAATATTTTTTTGAGTTCTCAACACTTACGTAACCTAAAATAACATCTCTTATAATCGCCTGTCGATCTCTATCTACTGGGCGTCCATAACCAGCACCGCCTGGAAGAGACATTTGCACCCTTCGGCCCTCTTCAACTAATTGAACACCCTTCCCACGCATTTTAGCTCCATCGTCCTTGCAAACAATGGTGGCTCCACCAGGCATCCCACCTTTTCGACCTTGAGCCGGATGAAAAACACGATCAAACATAAGGGATACATCAAACTCATAACCATCGTACGAGCCAATTTCTATGAACTGCCCCAGGCCACCCCTAAATTTACCAGCACCCCCACTGTCAGGTCTAAGTTCTTTTCTCCATATTATTACAGGTCCAGTATGTTCTGTTGCTTCTATTGGCATTGTCATAACCCCAGAAGGGAAAGCAGTTGCGTTCATGCCGTCTAGTTGGGGTCTTGCACCAGAGCCACCT
>CAJIZW010000127.1 GCA_905181985.1 uncultured Paracoccaceae bacterium
TTTGTCCTACTTGTGCAACTACTGTGACTGTTACAGTTGACCGTTTTCCAGATATACAAGTAATTATGCTTGGGACGCTTGACGATCCGTCCAAAGTTGAAATCAAGACACACATGTTTACAGATGAAGGAATGCATTGGGTAGCGTTTAATGATGGTGACGCTGTCTATTCTAAACATAGGATAAATTTAGATGGCACCCCTGCAACCCAGTCAAATAGTCTTAATAAAGGTTAGTTAAAGGGCTTCATTTTTAATTTAACAAAATATTTAATAACCGTTCGTTGAGTGTGTGAAGTTTCAAAATAAAGTGGAGGATTCTGTTGCGAGGCTCCTCCGGGCCCCCCCTATAACTGCAAAGTCATAGGACTTAAGTTTTCGGTTTTCCGAACTGCTTACGCAGCTAGGGCTACCGGAGCTCTGTTGTCATTTGCAACTAGCTTTTATTGAACCGATAACGGTGGTATCTCACCGAGCCAAAGCTAACTCCTTTAGACGTCCGTCGATCCTATTTCGACCCCATAATCGCCAAATGAACGAGTATTGGTGGAGTCGCCGGGTACCGCCCCCGGGTCCGAGCCGCTTATTACGAGCGCGTTTATGTCCATAGTCCTTGCGGACAGTATTACTCATATACCTTAACGGTTACTTTGGAAAGCTTAACAATAAATAAAAAGTGATAATTAAAATATCTTGGGTAGTTATTAATGAATATTTACTGGTATAAATTTTTAGTTTTTAAATTACTTATAGGACTCTAATAAGTTTTGCCCTAGAGTTTTTGTATAACTTTCCAAATTTGATAAACCAACATTTATTCCCTCAGCGTCTCTATTTTTTATAGAACGCATTATTGTTTTGTGGAATGAAACTATTTTTTCACGCGACCTTACTGTATAAGTAATCATGTTCATTAATGGTTGCATTGCCTCAACTGCTCCAGCTAGCTGATAACTTAAGATTGGATTTTTAGCACAATCTACCAAAATACGATGTAGCCTAATATCAGATGCGCAAAATTCTTCATCAGTCAAATTACTCTGACCTTGAATCAATATTTCTTTTTCTATTTCTTTTATGTCGGTATTTGTTCTGCGGTGAGCAGCAAATTGTGCGCACGCTCTTTCAAGCGCAAAGCGTGCTTCACACGCAGTCTCAAATTTAACGTCGTTCATTGACAGGAGTAATATCGAAGTTGTTATTTGCTGTTCGTGAGCCTCTTCAAATTTTATATGATTTATAAAGGCTCCGCCAGATGCTCCTCGCTGAGTCCTTATTAAACTCTGAGCGGCTAATCTTTTTAATGCCTCTCGAATTGTAGATCTTCCTACGTTGAACTGTTCCGCTAGTTCTAATTCAGAGGGCAACCGAGATCCAACATCAAGTTCTTTACTGATTATTGACTCTTTTATTTGTTCCGAAATTTCAGTTGATAAACTAGCATTATTGCGCTTTTCATTTTTCATTTGTCAGACATTTAAAAACATGACATCAGTTTCCTTGTTTAGATTCTCTTATGGGGTTAGAAGTGAAATTGATCAATACGTCTTTTATTAGGTCATCCCTTTGGGCAGGGTTTTTTTTCTTAATTTTACTTTCTTGGTATTATTTGTACTCAATGTCTTTAATGATGGGGTTAGATTGGTTTGGCCAATCCGAAAGATCCATGAGTATGGGCAGTAAAGTCACTTTTAAAACCTTATTTCCTATGTGGTCAATTATGATGATAGCAATGATGTTTCCCGCAATGGTTCCAACGTTGAAAGGCTACCAAGACTTGATAAAAAGTGCGAATGGATCATGGCTTGGTTGGCTGGGGGTTCTATTGGGTTACTTCATTATATGGGTATTATTTTCACTAATAATTTCTACTATTCAGAGTTTTTTGACTGAAATAAAAATATTAACAGACCTTGGTTTACTTAAATCTAAGTGGATGATTTCATTAGTTTTAATAGTAGTAGGTATCTTCCAATTTACTGTTCTTAAAGATTATTGCCATGGGGTATGCCACTCGCCGATGGCTTATTTTTTGACCAAATGGCGGCAAGGTTTTTTTGGTGGGCTTAGGATGGGCTTAGGTCTAGGGTTGTTTTGTGTTGGATGCTGTTGGGGCTTTATGGTTTTAGGTTTTACAGTGGGTTATATGAATTTTGCTTGGATGGGGTTAATAACATTAGTAGTTGTTATTGAAAAACTTCCCCAAGTTGGTGTATTGGTGAAGAAACCCTTAGGGAGTATTCTTATTATTTCGGGTATTGGCTTAGCTTTAATAAACTTTAATTAGATGGGATTACATAATGAATAAAAAAGTAAGTAAGACTTCAGACAAGTTGCAGGTCATGCAAAAGATCGATAGCCGAATGAATCCAAAACGACGTAGGAAGGAACCAACTGATTGGGAAATCAAAGGGGAACTATTTTTAAATTGTTCTTGCGATGTCTTTTGTCCTTGTGTTGTTTCACTGGGAGCGCACCCTCCAACAGAAGGCCATTGTCATGCCTGGATGGGAATTATTATAGATGAAGGCCATTTCGAAGGTGAAAGTTTGGCTGGTTTAAATGTCGGATTGCTGGTGGATATCCCTGGACGAATGGCTGAAGGCAATTGGAAAGTTGCGGCATATGTTGATGAAAATTCAACTCAAAAAGCATATAATGGTATTTTAAAGATATTTTCTGGAGCCGCTGGGGGCACTACTGGTTTATTTACGTTCCTTGTGTCTGAGATTATTGGTGCAGAACGTGCTCCAGTTGAGATAATTAGGGATGGAAAAAAGCGTATAATAAATATTGGCCGTAAAATTCAGGGAGAAATCGAGTTAGTAGCTGGGAAATCTCCAGATGAACCAGTTTTAGTATCTAATACTAAATATTGGATGGGATCTGATGTTTTTGTTGCTGTTGGAAAAAGATCACGTGTTAGAGATTATGGTAGGGTTTGGGACTTTGACGGAAAGTCTGCTGAAATATGTCCAATTAGCTGGTCTGGACCATAAATTTTATTTTTTTAAAGGCTTGTAGGTTTGGAAAAAATCTCACTAAAGTAGTTACAAAGTAGTTACAAAGTAGATTTTTAATAGGAGATACCATGGATTTAGATCTTGATTTTGTTCGAAAGCAGTTTCCGGCTTTTCAGACCACTCAATTGGAGGGACAAGCTTTCTTTCAAAGTGCTGGTGGGTCTTATGCCTGTAGGCAGGTGATCAACCGATTAACCAGATTTTATGAAGAAAGAAAAGTTCAACCATATGATCCCTATAGTGCTTCTATGTTGGGTGGAGAAGAGATGGATGAAGCTCGTAAGGGTTTGGCTGACTTTATGCGAGTGAAAGTAGAGGAAGTCAGTTTTGGACCGTCGACTACTCAAAATACCTATGTCTTGTCACAAGCTTTTCGTGAGTGGTTAAAGCCTGGAGATGCAATTATTGTTACTAATCAAGATCATGAAGCAAATTCAGGGCCTTGGCGTAGACTCGCTGAAAGTGGCGTAGAAATTCGTGAATGGTGTATAAACTCTGAAACAGGGTCTTTGGAAATTATTGAGTTGGAGAGATTACTTGATGATAACGTCAAACTCGTATGCTTTCCACATTGTTCGAATGTTATTGGAGAGATTAATGACGTAAAAGAGATTGTTAAAACTATTCATGCAGCTGGTGCAGTTAGTTGTGTAGATGGAGTTAGTTATGCTCCGCATGGTATTCCTGATGTTGGAGACCTTGGTACTGATATTTATTTGTTCTCTGCGTACAAAACTTTTGGTCCTCATCAAGGTATCATGGTCATTCGAGAAGGTTTGGGGTTTTCTTTGCCAAACCAGGGACATTACTTTAACGAAAAAACGCTTTTCTCTCGTTTTACACCCGCGGGCCCTGATCATGCACAAGTTGCATCCTGTGCTGGGATGGTAGAGTATTTTGATTCTATTATAGAGCATCACTTTGGAAATATTGCGTTAGGTTCAAATAAAGCCAATGTAGTTCATGATCTTTTTAGAGATCATGAAACGAAGTTACTTCAGCCTCTTTTGGATTATGTTTCGGCTAAAAATTCAGTGAGGTTAATAGGGCCCTCAAATGCAGAGAATCGAGCACCTACTGTCGCTATAGAAGTTCAAGAGAGTGCAAATGATATTGCGTCTAAGTTGGCACAAAAAAATATTATGGCTGCCGGTGGAGATTTCTATGGTAAAAGGCCACTTAAAGCTATGAACGTGGATATGAATATTGGAGTTTTACGACTTTCGTTTGTTCACTATAATGACAAAAGTGAAGTTGATCGGCTGATTTTAGCTCTTGATGAAATAATCTAAATATTTGATAATTATAGAAATATTTTTGTAATTATCAAATATTTTCTCTTACACAAATTCGAGAATTAGATTATTTTTAAAAATTATTTAAATTTCTTAAAAAAAAATTATTGAGTGAATGTACCTTTTTAGTGTATATTGTATGCAATTATAGGAGATACTATGGTCGTACTAAAATCAACAGATGGTGAAAAAAATCTCCCAAGATACTTTGCACAGTCGTTTGGGGTTATAAAAAAGCTTAATAATGGAACGCTTGATGTAAAGCTGGAAGATGGAAGGGTTTTTAGAGCTCAGGGCCTTCTGGACGGACCTAAAGCAGAGTTCACAGTTCACAATGACGACCTATTTGCTCGACTTATAAGAGAGGGAGATCTTGGTTTCAGTGATGCATATTTAGATGGTTGGTGGACTACTCCCGACCTGCAAACCTTCATGGATTTAATGCATGCAGAAAATGATGAAGTTTACGAAGGGTTTCCTGGTATGGCTTTAGTTAGATTATATGAGAGAACACGGTTCTGGCTTCAGTCTAACTCAAAAAAACAGGCAAAGAAAAATATAAGTTATCACTATGATTTAGGCAATGATTTTTATTCTTTATGGTTAGATAAAAGTATGACCTACAGTTCAGCTTACTTTAAGAAAGAAACAGAAACCCTTGAAAAAGCTCAAGAAAATAAATATGCAAGCATAATAGATCAATTGGGAGTAAAGGCTGGAGATCACATCTTAGAAATTGGGTGTGGCTGGGGAGGTTTTGGAGAGTATGCTGCATCAAAACGTGGCCTTAAAGTTACTGGGCTTACAATTTCTAAAGAACAGTATGATTATGCCGTTGAACGAATTAATAAGGCAGGTCTATCAGAATTAGTAGAAATAAAGCTTCAAGATTACCGAGATGAAGTAGGTGTTTATGATGGGATAGCTTCTATAGAAATGTTTGAGGCTGTGGGGGAAAAGTACTGGCCAGTTTACTTTTCTACGGTAAGAGATAGATTGAAACCTGGGCGTAACGCTACTTTGCAGATTATTACTTTGGCAGATAATAGGTGGGATTCATACCGAAAGAGTGTTGATTTCATTCAAAAACATATATTTCCGGGAGGAATGCTGCCTAGCCCTAAGGTTTTAAGGGAGCAGGTTAATAACGCAGGTCTTAATGTTAAAGACTCTATTGAATTTGGACAAAGTTATAGCGCCACTCTTCGACGTTGGCATAAAACTTTTAATGCAGAGTGGGATAATATTGTTAAACTTGGTTTTGATTCAAGATTTAAGAATATGTGGGATTTTTATTTAACCTCATGTGCAGGAACTTTCTTGAGTGGTTATTGTGATGTAACTCAAATCACTATTAGTAAGCCAAAATAACTGAGACTTGTTTTGAGGTTTATAAGTTTAGTTAAACAAGGTTAATTAAGGTATTGATATATATGAATATTTTTATATTTGGAACGCTAATGGATGAAGC
>CAJIZW010000128.1 GCA_905181985.1 uncultured Paracoccaceae bacterium
GCTCTTCCGATCTATTTTTAATCTGTAGTTATTTATCTTATTTTTATAATTAAAACAAAGGTATTCAATTTCTTTCAAAAAATTATTATAATTTAATCTCATATCAAATCTACAATCAATTTCGTACATGAATATTATGCGCAAATAAAGTTATTCTGAGTTTTTATTAGTAATAAACGAACATTAAGGGGAGAGCTAGAAAATGAGGTTTCAAGATAAAGTAGTAATAGTGACTGGAGGCAACTACGGAATCGGTAGAGGAATAGCTCACAAATTTGGAGATGAAGGTGCAAAAATTGCAGTTGTTGCAAGAAATCAGGAGCGTTCAGATCAAGTTGTACAGGAACTAAATGAAAGAGATATTATTGCAAAATCATTTAAAACTGATCTTTCTCAAGAAGGAGAAGTAATTAACTTGATAAATGATGTAATAAAAGAATTCGGTCAAATTGATGTAGTAGTGAATAATGCGGGGCTAGGCAGCCAAAATAGCGGTGTAGTACCGACAGATCCACCAGGAAAACGGTGGGAACTCTTTCGAGGTTCAAATATGGACTCTACTTACTTTATGTGTGCTCACGCATTGAGCCATCTCAGCAAACAGCCAAATTCTACTATTATTAATATATCTTCAACTGCGACTTTCCATGGAAACTGGGGACTTTACGGGGCTGCAAAAGCAGGGGTTGAAGGAATGACAAGATCATTTGCAGCAGAAGGGGCGCCATATGGAATTCGAGTGAACGCAATAAGTCCTGGTTGGATAGAAACAAGCCCAGAACAAACTGCACGTGCTCAGGGAGATACAGGAGGTGACTGGGCGATGCCACCTTCCCTCCTTAATCGTATGGGAACCCCTGAAGAGATCGCAAACACAGCAGCATTTCTAGCATCTATTGAGTCTTCATTTATTACTGGTCAGACCCTGATTGTCGATGGAGGCTTAATGATTATGGATTACCCATCAATGTCTTCTTTAGAGTCTGTTGGACATCGTGTCTTTTCTCACTCCAAAGATAAATAGGATACAAACTCTTTTTTTGAATTAAATTGTATATTTGTTTAGCAGTTTAGGATTAAAGACTTTTTATGCTATTTTGTTGATATATTTTGTAACAAATCCCTAGAAAGTTGTATTTTTCTACATTAAAATAATTCAAGCTGAGACAACTATTTTCTTTTTCGGGTCAAAAAAAGGCTTTTCTATTACAGATGCTGGAACCTCCCCTGAAGAGGTCAATACTCCAACTTTTGTCCCAATTTTACTATCATTCAATGAAACCATTGCTAAAGCTATATTTTTTTTCAAACGAGGTGAGTAAACTGCGGAGGTTACTTTACCTATCACCTGACCATTTCTATTAACTGGCCAAAAACGAGTGTTAGGACCAGGAAATGGATCACATTCAATGCACAGTCCAACTTGCTTTCGCCTTATACCATCAGTCCAAATTTTCTTCAAAGCTGTCTTACCTATAAAATCCGCCTCCATTGATAGATCAACAAGCCGGTCTAAACCTAACTCATACGGATTTGTAAAAATATCCATATCTGCATGATAAGACAATAATCCTCCTTCAATTCTACGGATTGAAGAAGTATGTCCAGGTTGTAAGCCGAAGGGAGCACCAATATTCATTATCTTTTCCCATAATTCATTTCCGCGGGTGTGATCTCTCAAGAATATCTCATATCCCAATTCGCTTGACCAACCCGTCCGCGAGATTACTAATGGAATGTCATCAAGGACGAAGTCTTTTAACCAATAATAACGCAAATCTAAAATCTCTTTTCCAAATAATGCTTCCATTATCATACCAGAAACTGGACCTTGCAACTGTAATGGCGATGCATCAGGTTCAGTTATTTTAACATCTAAGCCAGAGTTAACTGCCACACCTTGCGCCCAGAACAGGACATCACTATCTGCTAAAGAGAGCCAAAAATGTTTCTCTGCTAGTTTTAATAAAACAGGGTCGTTTAAAATTCCACCATCAGCATTTGTTATTAGAACATACTTACACTGACCAACTTCCAGAGTAGATAAGTTCCGAGGAGTAAGTAGCTGAACAAATGCGGCAGCATCAGGACCAGTAATTTCTACTTGGCGCTCCACAGCTACATCGCAAAGTATGGCCTTATTTACCAAGTTCCAAAAGTTTCTTTCTGGATCTCCAAAATCTCTAGGAATATACATGTGGTTATAAACAGAAAAATCACGTGCTCCCCAACGTACTGTTGCATCAAAAAAAGGGGACTTGCGTATCTGTGTTCCGAAACCAAAATCATTTAGTGAATTCATAGGGTACTCATTATTAATTTATATTCAGCGCGTTATCTCACAAGAGGTTGAACTAATCCATATCCCAATTTTGAGAATAATCTCACCTACAAATCAAAAAATAATCAAATTTATAGAATAATAAATGGCTATCATATCTCTATAACAATGAGTGATAAAAGTTTTAAGAACCATATATTAATTAAAAATACAATTTTACAAATTTTCAAACTCTGCTCTTCTCGCGGCGTAAGCGCAGTTTTCACAGCTTGTGTTATGTTTTGGTAAATAGGTACTGTTCATTAAATCATACATTTTATCAACTTCTTTTTCTATCCAATCTGTACTGGTATCATAGGGTATAAGTGTCTCTGAAAATTTCATGTTTCCATAAAACCCATTGGCCTCTTTATTTCCGTTACAGACTAAAAAATAACCAGTCTTTGCTACTTTAAACTTCATTTTCTTCAGCAAATAAGCATAAAAATCTAACTGAACTTTATAACCTTGATGGTAAACAGAAGAAAGATAACTCCACACCTCTACTGGTCGCCTGTTAGCCTGAGATTTGTAATCAACAACGATTATTTCCTCTGTGTTAGTATTTATCCAAATGTCATCCACCCCACCAGTAAGAATAATATTTGTATCTCTATGCCGCGACATCAACCCAGCACGCAAACTATCTCGCCACTTATTTAAATCAGGGTGATCAAACGGGATGATATGCTCTAAATCATATTGCGGAAATAATCGATGTGGTTGTCTTTTTTCACGGCAAATATCAAATTCTTTCTTTAGGAGTTCGTCTGTAGCAGCATTTAACGACCAACCAGGCAAGGAGGGCGAAACAACTCCTTTTACACGATCTAAATAGAAGCATCTCTGACAGGTCAAAAAATCAAAAAACTTTCCACGACTAATTTTAAAATCCGCCTTACTAGAGGGGTTATAAATATTTCTAGACCTCAAACCTTTTGCAGGCGTTAATTCATACTTTGTATTTCTTTTTAGACTTATCAATTGTCCATACCACCTTTAATAAACATACTCTTTTATGCCACACCTCAAGAAAAAAAGCTAATAGTAGAGTACAAATAAACAGTGCCGTAGATTTCATTGTATTTCACTTTAGCAATACAGATAGTTTCATAAGTATAACTAACTAACCCTACTCTTTGTTTGGAAATATCTTTAGAATATTAATTATTTTAATTATAATCACACGCGTGTCATGATGATCAATCGCAGTAATAGCACTTACTAGAATGAGATGGGGTATCTGATCCTAATATCTTAAATTTTTATAATCTGGAAAGACTGAAGCACCAGGTGCACTTAAAAGGGAATTCATACAAATTTTTATATCTTGCCACGGTGTGCATGGGGTGGTCGGAGTTACCAACCCCGATGCACAAAATCTTTATACATTTGTTGTGTGCACATATGAGTTAGCTGTTTTGTAATTTTAATGAATGTTTATGCAGATAATTTTCAGTAAACTATCTAGCTAAGTCAATCACTACTCTTCACAAGCCACAAATCCTCCATCGTATTCACAAGCTCTATTCCAAGATGCTAACTCCACCCAGAATACTCCCGTTAAAATGAGTACAACTGCAACGATACCATTTATTATAATGGAATATCTAGACGGCTTATCCATTAACAAAAACACACATTTCAATTAAAATCGCAAATCCATAAGTTACTAAGCTTACGGCTATTAAGAATAAGGTTGGGGATATTTCTTTTAACATAATATAAGTCCTCAAAAAGTACATTTTTTTGGTCGAGATTCACACCCAAACCAAGCAAACCTTAGCTAGAAGCTATTCAGAAAAATAATTAAAACTTTACTCCAAATTTTAGTCATCAAATATACTATCATTAAATACAACTTTTTCTCTTATTAAGGACCACTCAGGTTCATCTTCATAGGCTTCAATAAGAAAAGGTTTAGTATCCATATGCTCCCAAATATGGTTGCCAAGTTGTTCACACGAAATCGCAGTATAGTCTTTTGATAGAACAGATTTTAGTTCCTCTTCAGGGGAGGTTGGATCTTTAACCCAGTTAAGTTCGGCATCACTTACATCATTCAACCATTCATTCACGAGGTCGCGACGTTCGTCTTGGTATTTACGTAGTACATGTATGTTTTTCGCGGACATATTTAGTTACTCCTTTAGTTTTATTTTGTTAATGAACTTACTAGTCCTATAATAAGTTGCATAACTGATCGCCTACTGATGCAAATTTTGTGAAAGAATGTGCAGAAGTTTTGCAACTCGCAACAAACACACTTACAATTTTAAGTGTATTTGCTAATCTGGGCCTATAAACAGGGAAGGCTTTCTTAATGAATAAACTTGCTAAAGTTCTCAGAGCTCGTGACCTAGGCCTTCTATTCCCAGGTCAACCTGGTGAATATAATGCTATAACCGATGTAACTGGCGTAACTGTAGGGTTTAAAACTCTCACTGATACTACAAAACATATTCGCACAGGAGTAACTGCTATTATTCCTGTTAATGATACAAATAACCCAAGCCCTGTTTGGGCGGGTCACTACTCACTAAATGGAAATGGTGAAATGACCGGAACCCACTGGATTAATGATGCTGGGTATTTTGTTGGTCCAGTCTGTATAACAAATACTCACTCAGTTGGTATGGTCCATCACGGGGCAATAAAATGGATGATTCAACGATATAAAGAGTACTTTAAAAATGAGCATGCATGGGCAATGCCCATTGTTGCAGAAACATATGATGGAGTTTTAAATGACATAAACGCACAGCATATTAGTTCTGATCACGCTGTGGAAGCATTAGATTCAGCCTCAACTGGAGTTGTGGCTGAGGGTTCTACTGGTGGTGGCAACGGAATGATCTGTTATGATTTTAAAGGCGGCACTGGAACTTCATCGAGACAAATTGAAATTAAAGGCAAGACCTATACTGTTGGAACGTTAGTCCAGGCAAACCACGGCATACGTCCTTGGTTAAATATTTTAGGAAAGCCTGTGGGAAGATTAATTCCCCAAGGAACACTATTGGCAAAAGAAACAGGCTCAATAATTGTTATTATTGCAACGGATGCACCTCTTTCTCCCCTTTCCCTTCGTCAAGTAGCAAAGCGGGCAGCTATAGGTGTCGGTAGAGGCGGATCACCAGGAGGAAATAGTTCAGGTGATATTTTTCTTGCTTTTTCAGTAGCTAATAAAAAAGTGATGCCACAAAGAGATAGTGTAATAATAGAAAATAATTTTCTAAACTCAGAGTATATTGACGCATTGTATTTAGCAGCAGTGGAGAGTGTTGAAGAAGCAGTTGTGAATGCGCTAGTTGCTGGAGAAGACGTCAGAACTTTCAAACCAAAAGGAAAGATATGTAAAGCCATAGATATAAATAAGTTAAGAGATATATTTGCTTAAGTTGATAACTTTGTATCCCCTTGCCTAGGTAGTAAATTTAATAATCAGCACTATAGGAAACTATCATATGATTGATGAGAACAATAACATAAAAATAGATGCATCCTTGCGTTTCCAGTCTAGCCTCCCAGTTTCATCAGATGGATTGCTTTTACAGTTGGACAAGTGGGGAATTGAATACGAGCTTTCCAGTCATATACCATTAATGACAGTTACCCAATCAAAAGGTGTTCAGAATAAATTCCTACGTTCTGCTGAAGGAGGAGGGCATATAAAGAATCTTTATCTTAGAGACCATAAGAAAAGAAACATCTTATTAGTCCTAGAGCAAGATCATGAAATTGATTTAAAAAAAGTAAAAGAAACATTAGGAACGGGTCGTCTCTCATTCGGTTCCGCTGAAAGATTATTTGAAAACCTGGGAGTTCGCCCTGGTGCTGTTACACCTTTATCTATGATCACTGGAGTTAATAATGGCGTAACTTTATTTATGGATTTAAATCTGAGGTCATGTAAAAAAATTTTTGCTCATCCACTTGTTAACGACCGAACTCTTGGCATGTCTATTAAAAGCCTTGAAAAGTTTTTTAAAAAAATAAAGGTTAGCCCTAACTGGGTCGACTTAGGGCCTAGTTAAAAAATATCGTTATGCCTAACTCTAAAAACAATAACGGTAGCTTTTTGAGATATTTTGACCTCTGTTAACTCAGTCTACAATATTTATTATGTCACATCCCGCTTAAAACTACTAAAACCACAATAAAAAAAGATAGGTAACTATTACGCCTTCAATGAAAGCCAACCAATACAGACTGTAATGGCTTAATCCAAAATATAACCTTAATTTTTCTGTTACGTTCTTGTGCCAACCTAATAAACCCATTTTTAGCCCTTTCCCCATAAACCACCTAGTAGAGATAGTTATTAAAGTAGTGTATTGAGCGCAAATTACAAAGAAAGTTTATTATTTCACCTATCACCTTTGATGTGTGTTCCAATTTTCAGAGATCCAAGGGCGTATGTTCGCCCTTAGCAAAGGGTTTTTATTTAAGATATGATCGCTTGCTTTCTCACCTACCATTATGGAAGGCCCATTTATATTTCCATTTGTTATGTGTGGGAAAATACTACTGTCAGCCACTCGTAAAGCTTCCACCCCAATTACACGTGTTGTTGGATCCACTACTGCCATGGGATCTTTTTCATCTCCCATTTTGCAAGTACCACAAGGATGGTAAGCACTCTCAACATGTTCTTTGATAAATACATCAAGTTCTTCGTTACTTTGCATTTTACTACCAGGTTGAATTTCATTTTTCACAAAAGGCTTAAAGGCTTGCTGTGAAAAAATCTCTCGTGTAAGTCTGATTGCTTTTCTGAAATCAGTCCAATCTTTTTCTTTAGACATATAGTTGAATAAAATTTTTGGTGGTGCATTGGGGTCACTTGACCTCAAGGTTACTTCGCCACGAGACAAACTACGCATTGGACCCACATGAGCCTGAAATCCATGACCTTGAGAAGCAACTTTCCCATCATAGCTAACTGCAATAGGTAAGAAGTGATATTGGAGATCAGGGTACTCTACTCCCTTATCTGAACGAATAAACGCCGCACTTTCAAACTGGTTGGAAGCTCCTGGTCCATTTCTAGCTAATAACCACTGAGCACCCACCCACGCTTTTCCAAAAATATTCCAATATTTATATAAACTAACTGGCTGAGATGCCGCCATCTGGATACAAAGTTCCAAATGATCCTGCAAATTTTGACCCACGCCCTGCCGGTCGGCGATCACCTTAATCCCATGCTCCCTCAAATGCGCTGCAGGCCCAATACCTGACAACATTAAAAGTTTGGGTGAGTTGAGGGATGAACTCGCAATAATAACCTCACGCACTGCTTCTATTACTATTATTTTTCCTTTGTATTCTACTTCCACGCCTGTAGCGCGGCCCTGATTTATAATAATTTTTCGAGCAAAAGCCTTTAATATGGAGCAGTTTTTAAGTTTCAAGGCAGGCTTAAGGTAAGCATTTGCAGCAGACCATCGCTGCCCTTTAAAGATTGTATGCTCCATCGGGCCAAAACCCTCTTGTTTAAAACCATTATAATCATCCGTAGTTTCGTAACCAGCTTGCCGACCAGCATCGACAAAAGCTGTAACGAGAGGGTTATCTCGTTTGCCACGAGTAACATGCATCGGGCCATTTGATCCACGCCAGTCGGGATCCCCACCGTGACTCGCAGAATCCCAGGATTCCATACGTTTGTAGTACGGGAGCACGTCAGCATAAGACCATCCACGTGCTCCCAAATCTGACCAAGTGTCAAAGTCCCGGGCATGGCCCCGGACATAGACCATTCCATTGATACTAGAAGAACCACCAATGACTTTCCCACGAGGGCAAACCAGCTTACGTCCTCCCAAGTTAGGCTCTGGTTCAGTAGTGTAGCCCCAGTCATAGCGGGCCATGTTCATTGGGTAACTTAACGCCCCTGGCATCTGAATCAATGGCCCCGCGTCACTCCCTCCATATTCAATAACAATAACAGAAGCTCCCGCCTGACTAAGACGGAACGCCATAGCGCACCCAGCGCTTCCAGCACCAACTATTACAAAATCTGCTTGCATGATTTTTCCAAAAACTTCCTAGCACGTTATCATAGAATTTTTCATATATAAATTAATTAATGATCTTAATCATTACTCTTAATGAAGTTCTTTAATTTTTTGTTTTTTAAAAATCTGGCACTTTTAAATAATCTGAAACTGGTATTTTTAAAATCCCTTTAATACATAAAGCATCTTGGTCATCTTTTGGCAGGTTATAGATTGCTGTCTTAATAGCTGTAAAAACTATTTCTGAGTTATGTTTCAAAGAAGTTATATATGGAAGGCCTGGCGTAACTGGCTCTGTTACTTCGAGGACTCGCAATTGTGACGCGAAGGCATCGTGCTGCTGAATAAGTTTCCAGGATAACGCGTCTAGCGCACCAAAATCTGCTTTACCGTCAGCTATCATTTTTGCTGAGTCACGGTGACTCCCAGACTTTACGCGATTTAATAGGTGTAATCCTTTCTTAGCTGCATGAGTTAGCGGTGCAGCATATCCCGACTGTGATATTTCTTCGTTAAACGCAAACCGTTTATGAGACAAATCAGACAGATCATTACCAATTTGATTTTTTCGAACCACAATACAGCTGTAGTAATAACCTGGTGCACAGTTTCTAAGATCATAGATTGGTGTTCCCACGATATTCACTTTTTCATGAAGAAATTTTCGATAAGGCATTCCACAAGTTTGACTGAGAACAAGGTCTGGATCTGTCCAAACTTCCATAACCTCTTTGTCTTGGTTTAATTCTCTTGGTGCATTAATACCTAACTCCATTAAATTCTGATTGATAAGTGACCAAAAGCGAGCATGTGCTTCCATAAGTTCGGGACGTTTATACATTTGAAGGCTGGCAATCATTATTTTAAACCTAAAATTGGCAAAGCAACAAGAATGTCATTCACTGGAATGAAACATTTCCATTGGCCAACTTTTAAAAAAAAACTTATGTCTTTCCACATATTTAAACTGCCTTCTTAATTTTTTTAATGTAGTCATTTGTGAATGCAATATATCCGTTTTCAGTGTGCACTAATTGGTCACGAATTATTACATGTAAGTCAGGTAACTTATGGAATGGTACCATTGGATTTATGTGGTGTTCAGTATGGTAAGGCATATTCCAAGCAAAGAAACAAACGAGTCGATTGGTGAAAGTGGTCCGTGTATTCTCAAGTGCATTTGCTACATAAGGACAAAGTCCATGCTCTGCCAAAAGATAAACACGCAAGAAGGGTTGACCTAGTAATAATGGAAAAACCCATACCCAAAACAACATAGAGAGCCCAACCCAATATGCTGAAGAAAAAGCTATTGTATAAATTAAAACTAACCAGCGAGATTCTTTAACAATACGTCTTTCAACCTTTTTAGGTATAAAGTCAGCGGAACAATAGCCAAAAGTATTCTTTATAATTGTTTTAAAATGTCCAGCCCAGGTTGGAATTCCTGATACATGCCAAATATAAGCTCCCATTGATTTAGGTTTTTCAACCTCCAGCTCCGGATCCTTGCCTGGCACTTGTGTGTGGCGGTGATGCGCCAAATGAAAATACTTAAACCAAATGACTGGAAGGAATATCATAAACCCACAAATCTTAGCTACGGTGTCGTTCACCCAACGAGTTCGGAATGGAGTCTGATGTACTGTCTCGTGAAGCAATGTAAAAAGAAACACTATGCTGATACCCTGAGGCACCATAATTATCTGCCAACCAGGAACTTTTAAATATATTAGAAATCCAAATATGAAAATAAGTGACCAATGCAATGCAAAATGTTTTAAACCTGGACCATTAAGTCGTTCCGTAAGAGTAATTTGAGTTTTTATTGGGAGAGCTTTTAAAAGTTCTTTATAGCTTACCGAGAGTAAGTTAGTGCTCTGATCATTAGTTTTAAAAACTTTACTCAAGACATACGATGATAAAATGCAAACTAATCTTCATCTGAAACTACCTCCCCTGGGGCGGTCAAAATAGGAAAACACAGTAATTATCCTTTGTGGTTTACCCATTACCCTTGTTGCAAGATGGGAGATATTGATACCTCGAAATACATTTAAAGTACCAGGTTTTGGCGTAATTGATTTAATATTGAAGTTGTTACCTTCCAATAGTTTTGTTCCCTTAAGCCTTATTATCAACTATTTGCGCGTTCAAGTGCTTGCTCAAGATCATTAATTAAGTCATCTGGGTCTTCTATTCCAATCGATAAGCGTAGGAGGTTTGGGTGTACGGGAAAGTCTGGACCAGAGACAGTAGCTCGGTGTTCAATTAAGCTTTCAACACCACCCAATGAAGTTGCTGGATAAAACACATTACAGAAACGAGTAACATCTATAGCTGTTTTTTCCGTGCCTTTAACAATCATAGACATCATCCCACCATACAGCCCACCTGTTTGTTGTTTCTGAATTTCGTGGCCAGTATGGCCCGCTAAACCCGGATAAAGAACTTTTTCAATAAGTGGATGTTCATTAAAATAATTTGAGATACGAATAGCATTTTCAGTAGAACGTTCAACTCGCAAAAATAAAGTTCGCATGCCTCGTATTAATAAAAAGGCATCAAATGATTGTAAAACAGTCCCTTGTAGTTTTCGGGTGAGAGCGATGTCCTCCCAATAACCTCCAGTATCTCGAACAGAAAGAGCACCAGCAGTAACATCAGAATGTCCGTTCAAATACTTTGTTGCTGAATGCATTGAGATATCAGCTCCAAAGTTTAATGCCCGAGTCGCACATGGTGGGGTCGCAGTGCAATCCGTTAAAAGTTTTGCGCCGTGAGCATGAGCAATTTCCGCCGCTTTTGATATGTCAGTCACAGCCCAATCTGGATTATTTGGAGTTTCAACCCATACAAGTAA
>CAJIZW010000129.1 GCA_905181985.1 uncultured Paracoccaceae bacterium
CAGATACCCGTGAGCTGCGTGTACATCTAAGACCTCGAAACCCGCATCATTACATCGACGCGCAGCCTCTCCAAACGCCAAAACAACTTCCCTTACTTCAGCTTCTGTTAAAGAGTGAGGAGTTGCATAACCAGGTGCTGCTGGTTCAGCGCTACATGAAACAATCTCCCATGGAGCTTCACCTTTTGATGTATCTTTTTCACTAAGCGGTTGAAGGCCATCATAAGGTCTCTGACGTGAAGACTTTGGCCCACAATGTCCTATTTGAGCAGCGGCAACCGAGCCTTGTGCCTTAATGAAGTCAGAAATCTTTTTGAGCATTGGAATATGAGCATCACTCCAAATTCCAGCATCTGAGTACGTACTTCGACCTCTTGGCTCTACACAAAGAACCTCAGTAAAAACCATTCCAAATTTTCCAACAGCAAACTTTCCCAAATGTACGAGATGCCAGTTGGTGCATTCACCATTTTTTTTTGCCATGTACATTTGCATGGGCGACACAACTATTCTGTTCGGTAACTCTACATCTCTTAATTTTAAAGGTGAAAGTAGTTTATTTTCCATAATTTTTTCCTCAAATTATAATGGCGGAGTACATTTCCAGAATTTTATTAACTAAATGTTATCAAAATAAAGTTTTTGAATTCAAGCTAAATCAGTCTAATTTTGTAAATTAATGTGGTAATTCACACTTGTGAATTAATTGGACACATTATGATTTTAAGTGGGTTTTTTATGTCATAGTTAAGCTTCTGAAATTAGACAGAGAGATTCATGACAAATTTGTGCTGCAGCTAAACTAGTAATTTGTGCGTGATCATAGTCGGGTGCTACCTCGACAAGATCTAAACCTACAATGTTTAATTTGGTACCACGGAGGGCCCGCAGGATTTCTAGTAACTGTAGGGTTGTTAACCCTCCTGGTATAGGAGTTCCAGTACCAGGGGCGTGTGATGGGTCCAAACAATCAATATCGATGCTAATGTAGCATGCTGACTTTCCTATAACAGTCTCAATTCTTTCACTTATAATATTTGAAGATTGATACATCGCGTCGACCGCAGTGATAGTATTAAAACCTAAATTAGGATTAAAGGGAGTTCTTAAGCCTATTTGAATTGACGTAGCAGGATTAATAGTTCCGGCATCTGCTGCTATCTTAAACATCGTTCCATGTTGGGCCTTTGGGCCATTCCCTGTATCTGCATGGGCATCGAATTGTAAAAGAGAAACTGGACCGTGGACCTTGCTGACTTCCGCTAACGGTGCTGAAGAAATACTATGGTCACCGCCAAGTGTGAACGGGATTGCTCCTGCTGAAATAATTTTGTTTGTTTGTTTTACCGCATTTCTAAAAAATTCCTTCGAATTTCCATATGAATATTCGATGTCTCCAGTATCCATTACCGCTATTTTATCAAATGGATCAAAACCCCACGGCCATACTTCACCCCACGCGAGTTGACAGCTTGCTTCTCTTATTGAGCGTGGACCAAATCGGGCTCCCGGACGGTTTGAGACACCTAAGTCGTAAGGTAAACCTTGTATAACAACATCTGCATTACTAAAGTTAGTTCCAAAATCTCGTCGAAAAAAAGTAGTATTACCTGAGAATGAATTTGAAGTTCTAATCCCTTTTAACTTATTTTTTTTCTTTACAGTCATTTTTTTCCTTCGTTAAGGTTTAAGCCTATTCTGAGCTAAATTGACTAAATAATTAACCCCATGTTCTAGAGCATCATCATTAAAATCATAGCTGGAGTTGTGCAATGGAGCCGAATTCTCTCCATTACCAAAGAACACGTAACACCCTGGAACATGATTAAGAAAACGTGCGAAGTCTTCAGATCCAGTAACAGGTCGGTCGGCAAGTTTAGCTCTTTCAGTACCAAATACTTTTTGCCCAACTTTAATCGCGTGTTCAGCTAGCTTATCGTCATTTATTAATGGAATAAATTCTCGGGTATAGCTTATTGAGTAATCAAGCCCATAAGTTGAAGCTATTCCTGCAGTTATAACAGTCATTTCGTTCTCGATAGCTAAGCTAACTTCGCTACGAAAACTACGAGCATCTCCTAATATTCTAGATAAGCCTGGAAGTATATTTCGAGATCCATCCGTGATAAGTTCAGTTACAGACACAACTGCTATGTCTGTGGGATCAATTCGGCGAGATACAATTGTTTGTAGCTCTGTAATTAATGAGCAGGCGGGAAGCATTGTTTCTTTACCTGCTTGTGGTTTGGAGGCATGCCCTCCAATACCTATAAGTTGAATCTCAAAGTTATCTTCGGCCGACATTATTGGCCCTGACCGGGTTTCAAAATTTCCAATAGGCATTCCTGGCATATTATGGAACCCCCAGATCTCTTCAAACGGAAACTTTTGCATAAGACCATCGTCAATCATTGCTTGAGCGCCTTTCCCCCATTCCTCAGCTGGTTGAAAAATAAAATGTATTATTCCATCAAAATGATCACCTTTTGCCAGTGTTTCTGCCACACCAAGTAAAGTAGCTGTGTGTCCATCATGACCACAAGCATGCATAATGCCAGGGATAGTTGACCGGTACTCAAGATTAGTTTTCTCTTCGATCATCAGGGCATCCATGTCCGCTCGGATTGCTATCGCTTTTTTTGAAGTCCCACGCTTAAGGGTTGCAACTACGCCTGTGCCACCAACACCATCTGTAATGTTGTCTATCCCAAAGGATCTTAGTTTTTCTATAACAAAAGCTGCCGTTTTTTTTGTATCAAAACCAAACTCTGGAACCTGATGAAGGGCTCGTCTCCAATTGCGCATTCGGTTATCTTGAAAGGTCATTTCCATATATTACCTATTCTATAAGCTTAAGTTTTCACACTTTAACTATTGTACCATCAGTTACCCAAAGGTCAAAAATCTCGAGTGCTTTGTCAGTAAACAATTTGTCATTTATATGAGCATCTATTTCTGTTACTATTATTGGGTCAGTAGCTGCAGTCTTCAATGTATCTGTAAAAGCTTTTAAGCCATCTGGATCATAGGCGTCTCCTCCAGGGCGATCCCATTCTTCTATTCCTTTTTTAGGGATTATTAAGTGAACAGGTGACTTACTTTTACTTAACCTATTGGTGTAATCGTGAGCGATTTCTATTCGCTCCTCTTTAGAAAAAATTGTGCTCTTGATGAGTTTATTATGAATATGAATATGACGACCTTTAAAATTTTCTGGAACTTCTTGCCAACCAGCAAAGTCAATTAAGTCCATACACCCTGGCGCTACAATTTGAGGTATCCCTGCCTGCCCAGCATTTAACATTCTATTTTGGCCCGCGTGAACTATTGATCCATAAAGTAGATTGCCAATCTCACACCCTGCAAAATCCATTACACATGCGAAGCCTTTCTTTTTAGCAATACCTTCAAAAGCCATTCCACCCATACCCATTGCATGGAAAATCGCCACTTCGTAACCACGGGCCTCTAACTCTGGTTTCAAGGTGGTGATATATTTCAGGCAGGATGTGCCCAGCGATGTAATTCCTACGATAGGCTTATCATTTTTTGGCGCTTCAACCGCTTTAGCGGCACCTAACACAGCTCCAGCAGCTTGTGAAAGTGAGGATCGGCATATGGAATTTAATCCGTATAGGCCGCCTGCCCATAGGATCATTTGAATATCCGCAGAAAGCCTTTCCGAAGGAATTATTGGAGAAAATGATACTGTTGAAACTACATACTTTGGTAAGCCTAGTGGTAGAGCTTTACACACGTCTAATGCTAAATCAGTGCCCATTGTTCCACCTAAAAGAATTATGCCATCGAATTTACCTTTAGAATGAAGTGTACTTGCAAGATTAGACGCACCTTCTGACATAATATTCATCGCAATATGCTCACTACCACTCTCAATCGCAGTTTTGATAGATTTTCCTGCAGCCTCTGCCACAGTGTGCTTTGAAAAATCAGTTTTCCCTTTAGCTTCCCCTAAAACACTAACATCCATTTTCAATACGTTCCCACCCATCGAAACTATGGAGTCTGAGATATACTCTAATTCTTCATCCTTTGTGTCGTAAGTACCCACAATTAAGATTGTTTTTTTAGACATACTGTTATGGCTCTCTTAATTTTAAGCAACTAACTGATAAAATCATTACTAATTGGTCTCTTGTGGATTAGACATTTATACTTTTCTAATTACCAAACTTCGTCAAGGAACTTTAACCAATTGCCTCCAATAACCCCCCTGATACGTTTTTCTGACCAACCAGCACGTTCCATTGCTGGAATAAAGTTTCGATAGGATCCAAGTGTTTCTAACCCTTTTGGCATCGATGGTACTTCAGAAAATTGGAAACTTCCGGTCGTTGGTCTGCCTAAACCCTTGTCAGCTGTAAGATAGTTGAAGAAGTTGATATCATGGTCTTGAACCCAGTCAGTTCCAAGCCCTACAGAATCTTCTCCAACTAGGTTAATTAAATATTCTACACCTTTGATACAATCGTCTATTGTGGTATCACGACCTTTTGGCAAAAATGGTGTATAACTAGCAAAGCCAACAAACCCCCCATGTTGAGCAATTGTTCGGATCTGTTCGTCTGTTTTATTGCGAGGATGGTTTAACAACATCGGACAACAATGAGTATAAGCTACAGGAGCTGCAGAATATTTTATTGCTTGATCACTCGTATTTGCTCCTACATGCGAAAGGTCAACTAAAATTCCTAAGCGATTCATTTCATCTATCGCATGTCTTCCAAAATCTGAAAGGCCACCATCGTGGGTTTCCCAACAGCCAGACCCCACAAGGTTTTGTGTGTTGTAGGTAAGTTGCATAACTCGAACCCCTAGATTGTAAAAGAGTTCAATATTTCTAATGTCTTTATCTATCGCGCTTGTGTTTTGCCAACCAAGTATAATGCCTACCTTACCTGCAGCCTTTGCTTTGAGAATATCTTTAGTGCTGGTGACTTTAAGTATAATATCACTATTTTCTCTAAACCATTGATTCCACTGAGATATATTTGCCATTGTTTCAGAGAAGTTTTCCCAAATACAACACGTGCAATTAGCCGCAGTGATACCTCCTCGAAGCATATCCTCAAAAAGTGCACGGGAAAACTTACTTACTACTAATCCATCAATGATCGTGACGTCGTTCAGCTTGGTCATTTTTTTAATCCTTTGTCTGACTTTATTTATTATATTTTGGTTAGGGGTGGTATTCTTTAATGAATTTAATAATTCCTGATGCGAGTTCGACTGTGCATGTTTCAGGTACCATGTGGCCTCCATTTTTAAATACTAGGAGTTCAGCTCCAGGTATATCCTTGGCCATCGATTTTCCAAACCATGGAGGCATTAATTGATCATCGGTTGAAAAGGAAATTAAAGCTGGGCATTTAACTTTATGAGTTATTTCTCGACTGTCAAATTCTAGAATAGGAATAAGTCCTTCAGAAATAAATTTAGAATCTACTTTAAGGTTTTGACTAACTAATTCCATTTCTGAAAAACCTTCCTCGTGGTCCCGTCGATAATGTGTGGGATATAACAGGCTTATGTTAAAACGAAAGTAATCCAATGGTTCTAGAGCCTTTGCCGCAGAGACTCTAAGGTTTTGCATTTTTAGGAGATGATTGTCAGCGTGTGTCCAAGGCGAAATTAAAACTATACTTGAAACCCTTTTTGGGTGCATATCAGTCATTGATAAACCTATGCCGCACCCGGTGGAATGACAGACAAGATGTACTTTGTTAATTGATAAACTATCTAGAAGTTCAAAAATTTCGGTCGCGCGTTCTTTCATAGATACTGGTCCAGAATTCAAAGGAGGTTGGCTTTGACCTAAGCCACGCTGATCATAATTAATTACCGTAAAATTTTCTGACAGTAAGCTAATAAAAGGCTGTACTCCTACAGGACCTCGGCTAAGTGGTTTTAAGATAATTACGGGAGTACTTTGGCTTTTAATTGGATGACCATTGATTTCGTAATGAATGTCTCCTCCAAAAAGTTTTGCTAATGGCATTGACGGGACCCCTTAAGACAGTTTTAAAAATATATATATTTTTAAAAGGGATTATCACTAAGTGTAAAGGTTAAAACTACAATAATTTTTTCTTAAAATTAATTGCAGTCCCAGCAACGCCTAGGCGACCTTCAAGTTTTTCATTAGGCAAAAGGTCAGTGAGATAATGGCGTAATTCTAATAGCTTATCAACATTCACAGATGTATTAAATCCTAGACTTTCCAATAAGTAGACACAATCTTCCGTAGCAATATTCCCTGAGGCACCTGGTGCAAATGGGCAACCACCTAACCCTGCCATTGTAGAGTCGAACCGTCTGACACCTTCCTGAAGAGCTGCAACTACATTTGCCAAACCCATTCCGCGGGTATCATGAAAATGCGCTGCCATTGGAACGTTACCTATTTGATCTTTAAGTTTACCGAAAAGAGCTTTAACTTGCTTAGGATTTGCATAGCCCACTGTGTCAGCCAAGTTGATTTCACAGGCTCCCTTTTTGGCCATCTCTTTTGCTAACTCTAGCACTCGAATCTCGGGGACTGACCCTTGAATGGAGCACCCAAATGAAGTTGCTATTGCAGCTGCGACTTCAACTTTGGTATCTTTCGAAACCTCTATAATTTCGTTAAACATCGATAGAGACTGATCGGTTGTACAGTTAACATTAGATAGATTATGTTTTTCGGATGCCGATAGTACGAAAGTAATTTTTTTAGTTCCGGCTTCAATTGCGCGGATGGCGCCCTTGATATTAAGTATTAAGGCAGTTGGCTTGAGTTTTTTAATTTTATTAGATTTTATAATTATTTCTGAGGCATCAGAGAACTGTGGTAAAAGCTTTGGGGGAACGAAAGATGTTACCTCCATTTCAGTAAAACCGGCACTTACTTGTTTATTAACCCATATCAATTTTGATTCTGTTGATAGGTTTGATTTTATAAGTTGAAGCCCATCCCTTAAGCCTACCTCTCTAATTTTGACGACATTAGACATTTTAATGTCCTTTAAAGTTTGGAGGCCTTTTTTCGTTAAAAGCTGCAACGCCTTCGCTACGATCTTTTGTAGGCACAGTTCGATTGTAAGCCTCTATCTCAAAAGACATTCCATCTGATAAACTCATTTGTAAACCCTTGTGAATTGATTGCTTAGCTTGTCTCACAGCTATAGGAGCATTTTTTGCGATCAATTTTGCTGTTTCTAGCGCAGCAGGAATTAGCTCAGAAATAGGAAACACAGCATTTGCTAAACCCCATTCATAGGCTTGTATTGCATTGAATGTTTTTCCAGTAAGAATTATTTCTTTTGCTCTTCGCTCACCTACGGCCCGAGCTAAAGTTTGTGTCCCTCCAGCACCTGGAATAATTCCTAATTTAACTTCTGTTTGAGCGAATTTCGCATTTTCGGATATGTAAACAAAATCTAACATTGCTACCAACTCACAACCACCACCGTAAGCTGCCCCATTAATAGCCCCAATAGTTGGAATAGGGCATTCTATAATCGTTCGAGCCATTTTTTCATAAACTAAATGCTGTTTAACCCATTGTGCGTCTGTCATTCCATTTCGTTCTTTAAGATCACCGCCTGCACAAAATGCTCGGTCACCAGAACCTGTCAAAATTAAGACACGCCGATCATTGGGATTTAGGGTTAAGTCTTCAAATAATTCAGTTAACTCTTCTGCCATTAGAGTGTTGAAAGCATTCGATGCTTCAGGTCGATTAAGAGTTATTAATAATATGTGATTAGTTAACTCTTCAACTTTTACGGTTTTATGTTTTTGCTCCATGATCTTCTCTTTTATAATTGTTAGACGTTTATATTTTCTTTTTTACACAAATTATTACTTGGTCTTTGCTTAAGGTACTTGCTTCCATTTGAAAAGCTTAGCATTATATCTGAATTATTTTGGTTGAAATTTTTTATTGAGTGAGGCGGTCGAAACTTTTTCAAGGTAGTTTTATCTCAAAAAGACAATAACCGTAGACTATATGATTTTAAATAATGAATTAGACGGACTTCTTGTTGTCTCCTTAGAGCAAGCAGTTGCAGCACCCTATTGCGGCCTACTTTTAGCGGATGCGGGTGCGCGCGTTATAAAAGTAGAACGGCCAGATGGAGATTTTGCCAGAGGTTATGATTCTGGTGCGAAAGGGAAGAGTACAATTTTTGCTTGGCTGAATCGGGGTAAAGAATCTATCTGCTTAGATCTCAAAAATTCAGATGATTTGTCTTTAATGCGTGACTTACTTTTTAAAGCAGATGTTTTTGTCAGTAATTTAGCTCCAGGGGCTGTTAATCGGATGGGGCTGGATGGAGAAACATTAAGGCATCTTAACCCTAAATTAATCTCCTGCCGAGTTTCGGGTTATGGTGAAACTGGTGAAGCGGCAGAAATGAAGGCTTATGATTTCTTGGTTCAAGCTGAAAGTGGCGTTTGCTCGGTTACTGGAACGGAAGAAACACCTAGTAGAGTAGGGGTTTCAATGACAGATTTGTCGTCTGGCTTGACAGCTTTTTCTGCAATTTTAAGGGCTTTGATTCAAGTAGGTAAAACTGGGCAGGGTGTTGATATCTCCATTTCCATGTTTGATGTAATGGCGGACTGGATGAATATGGCTTTATTATCGCATAGATATATGGGTGGTGCTCCCAATAGGACAGGACTCCAACATAGCTTTATTGCACCATACGGAGCTTTTACGTGTGGTGATGGGACGCAAATCTTACTTTCTATTCAAAGTAATAGAGAATGGGCAGCTTTTTGTGACCACGTTTTGAAGGACTTAAAGCTAATTGACGATTACCGCTTTGTTAATAACACTGATCGGTTTAAGAATAGAGTTGAGTTAGATGCTAGAGTTAATAGCTGTTTTTCTCAGTATGATAAAGCAACTGTTATAAGCCTTTTAAAGAAAGCAAGGATCGCATATTCATCGTTAAACTCGGTTTCTGATTTATCTACGCACCCGTTTTTAAAAACATCACATGCCCAGATTGGTGGAGAACAAATTGAGCTAGCATCTCTGCCAGTTACTACGGCCTCTGGATCACTTGAAAAAGTACCTGATTTAGGAGAGCATAGTGATTTAATTAGAGATGAATTTACTGCTTTATTTAGAGATAAATAAAGATAAAATAATTAAAGAAATAATACTAGAATTTGCTAGAAAGCTAACATCGAGAGGACTTCTATGACTTATGAACTTGACCATCAGGATATCCGCGAGGGAGTAAGTAAACTTTGTCTAGGTTTCCCAGGCGAGTATTGGCAGAAATGTGATCGGGAGCAGGCATACCCAACTGAGTTTGTTCAAGCGTTGACTCAGGGAGGTTACTTATCGGCTTTAATTCCTGAAGAGTATGGTGGGTTGGGGTTGCCCTTGTCTGCAGGGGCAGCAATACTTGAGGAGATACATCGTGCAGGAGGTAACGCAGGAGCATGTCACGCCCAAATGTATACGATGGGTACTATCTTAAGGCACGGTTCAGATGCACAAAAAAAACAATACCTACCTAGCATTTCAGACGGTTCACTTAGGTTGCAAGCCTTTGGAGTGACTGAACCAACAAGTGGCACGGACACTACTGCATTAAGGACGACAGCAAAAAGAAGTGGTGATCACTATATTGTTAACGGTCAAAAGATATGGACTAGTCGAGCGGAACATTCAGATTTACTATTACTTTTAGCTAGAACGACACCTCGCGAAGAGGTTACAAAAAAAACTGACGGGTTGTCTGTTTTTCTAATTGATATGCGAGAGTTTGTAGGGAAAAGTTTAACAATTCGGCCAATTCGTACGATGATGAATCACTCTACGACCGAACTTTTCTTTGATGATATGAAGATCCCTGCATCAAGCCTTATAGGCGAGGAAGGTAAAGGCTTTCGAAATATATTATCGGGAATGAATGCGGAGAGAGTTTTGATTTCAGCGGAATGCATCGGGGACGCAAAATGGTTTATTGAAAAAGCATCCTCCTATGCATGTGAAAGGAACATTTTTCAAAGACCAATAGGTCAAAACCAAGGAGTCCAATTTCCTATAGCCCGAGCTTATAGTCAAATGCGCGCTGCGGAGTTAATGTTAGCACAAGCTGTGGCACTGTATGATGCTGGAGGAAATCCTGGGGAGGAAGCAAATTTAGCAAAGCTTTTATCCTCTGAGGCTAGTTGGGCTGCTGCTGAGGTTTGTATACAAACTTTTGGTGGATTTGGTTTTGCTGAAGAGTATGATATTGAAAGAAAATTTCGAGAGGCAAGATTGTACCAAGTTGCACCTATCTCTACAAACTTGGTATTAAGTTATGTTGCAGAACATGTATTAGGGTTGCCGAGGTCTTATTAATGGACATTGCGAACAAATTAATTGAATTTGCGTTAGATGAAAAGGATATACCTGCAAGTGCTTCGCATATTTTAAACTTATCATTATTGGACTGGGTAAGTGTGTCTCTATCAGGGGTTAACGAACCAGTTTCAAGGATAGTAAGAGAGTGTTTTTTAGAGGAAGGTGGGAACCCTGAGGCTTTTGTACTGGGTTCCAATAAAAAAGCACCCAGCCGTGTAGCAGCCTTGGTAAACGGGACAATATCTCATGCGCTTGATTACGATGATACTCATTTTGCATCATTGGGACACCCTTCGGTTGCTGTTATGCCAGCTGCACTAGCTATTTCTGACCGTGTTGATAGCGACTTAGAGACATTTAAGCGCGCAAGCCTTATTGGTATGGAGGTCGCAACAAGAGTTGGCGTTTGGTTGGGAAGAGGTCATTATAGAAAGGGCTTTCACGTTACTGCTACTGCTGGGACATTTGGAGCGACCGTAACAGCCGGTCTATTACTTGGTTTGAATGAGAGGCAATTTAAAATGGCTCTTGGGCTTGCGGCGTCTCGCGCTGCTGGTATTAAAGCTCAGTTTGGCACTATGGGTAAACCATTTCATGCCGGAACTGCTGCAAGTAACGGAGTTGAGGCATCACTTCTGGCCTCTAGGGGGTTTGTCTCTGCGGAGGATGGTTTTGGAGGTCCACAAGGATTTGGGCTCACACACGATTCTGAGGATAATACCAGAATTTTTGAAACTCTCGGTTCTGAGTACATATTTGAAGGAGTTAGTCATAAATTTCATGCCTGTTGCCATGGGCTTCATGCAGGCATGGAAGCATTGATAGAGCTGCGAGATAAAAACTTTGTAAAACCTAAGGATGTGGAAGAAATAGAAATAACGGTTCACCCTCAATACCTTAATGTTTGTAATATTTTATCACCAGAGACCGGGCTTGAGACAAAATTCAGTTACAGGTTTACAGCGGCTATGGTTATGCACGGTGTTGATACAGCCCGCTTAGAGAGCTTTTCTGATATTTCTTGTAGAGATTTTGCTCTAACGGAAATCTGTAATAAAGTATTAGTAAGAACAGATCCTGAACTCTCCGAGACTTCAGCAAGGGTTAATTTGAGAGTCAAATCTGGTGACAGTTTAACAAATGAATATGACCTAGCTGATTTGACAAACCCTGCAAAGCGAGAGGCTAAAGTACTTACTAAAAGTAATAGCTTACTAGGAAAAAACAGAACTAAAGAAATATGGAGTTTTATTACGAGGAAACAACCCAATTCAATACCTGTGTCGAAGGCTCTTTTTGATTACTCCTAACCTTTTATTTTATCTGCTATTGCTAAAATCCGGTACATCTCTCGCATTACTGGTTTTTCAATAAGTTTTCCATCAATCACAACAAGGCCAGTATCTGCCGCTTCGTATGTGGAAATTATGTGCCTGGCTCGAGAAATCTCTTCCTTACTTGGGGTGAATACATTGTTTAAAGAAGCTATTTGCTTTGGATGAATAGAACCTTTTCCGGAAAAACCAATTGACCTTGCTTGCTCTGCTGCAACTCGCATTCCCTCAGGATCTTCTAAATCTAAATATGGTACATCTATAACATCAATCCCGGCTGAAGCTGCAGCATGCACACACCGAGACCGAGCATATAATAAAGATTCCCAGGCAAGGTCACAGCGTAATTCCGCTGCCATATCTATTCCGCCAAATAGCATTGAATCAATCCGAGAGCTTGAGTGAGCTATTTCAAAAGCCGACTCTAACCCTTGATTTGTTTCAATTATAATATGTAAGCGAGTTTTATGGCCTCTTTCAGTAAGTAAATTATCTAATAACATTACCTCATCGGGTGATTTAACTTTAGGCACCATTAAGGCAGGTGGGGGAGTGTCTGTGGCAAGGATAGCTTGAATATCTGCAATCCCAAAAGCCTCTCTAAGACTGTTAATGCGAACGAGGCGTTCAACTCCGTCGTCCGCTTGTTTTTCAGTAAAGAGAGCTAAAGCCTTTTGACGAGCCTCATCTTTATCTTTGGGCGCAATACCATCCTCTAATTCTATACACACCATGTCTGCGCCAGAGGATAATGCTTTTGGAAACATGTCTGGTCGCAGGCCTGGCGTAAAAATAAAGCTTCTGCGAGGTCGTACATTATTTTTGTTCGTTAAAGTAGTCAATTTAATCGCCTCACTTTATAGGATGCATATGTAACTTCTTTAAATAGCAAAATAACATCAACTACAAACAACATTTACTAGTAGAGTTTTTTACCTTGTAATTGTTTAATATCTAGCACAACATATACCCGACAGTTTTAATCAGATATAGCTCTTGAACTCTTAGTTTTTCGTGTTAGAAGTGGTATTGAATTATTATTTGGATCTCATAATGTCTCAAAAAACACTGCTTCTTACAGGAGCAAGCCGAGGAATCGGACACGCTACGGTTAAAAGGTTCTCCTCAGAAGGGTGGAGGGTGTTAACCTGTTCAAGAAAGCCATTTGATGAAAGGTGCCCTTGGCCAGGTGGGGAAGAAAACCATATTCAAGTAGACCTATCAGATCCAAACAGTACCATTAATGCAATTCCGATTATAAAAGAAAAAGTTAATGGACGGTTGGATGCCTTAGTAAATAATGCAGGAATTTCTCCAAAGGGCGCAAATAATGAGAGATTAAACAGTGTCGAAACTGATTTAAAAACTTGGGGTCATGTGTTCCATGTTAATTTTTTTTCATCCGTTGTTTTGGTAAACGGTCTGAAAGACGAGTTGAAAGAAGCTAAGGGCTCTATTGTTAATGTTACGTCTATTGCAGGTTCACGAGTTCACCCATTTGCTGGAGCACCATATGCCACGTCTAAAGCGGCCTTGGCAGCCTTAACCCGTGAAATGGCGTATGATCTAGGCCCTTTAGGAATTAGAGTTAATGCTATAGCGCCAGGAGAAGTTGAAACGTCTATTTTAAGTCCTGGAACAGATAAAATTGTTGATGCGCTACCGTTACAAAGATTGGGCCAACCATCAGAAGTTGCCTCAGTTATTTTCTTCTTATGCTCTGGCCAGAGCTCTTATATTTCGGGCACTGAGATTCAGGTCAACGGAGCTCAGCACGTTTAACAGGGTATACCTTTAAGATACACTAATTCTTGGAAATACTCCAATCTTCTTTGTTTACTGGATACATGGCCTCAATCGCTGCAACAGCAACGACATGCTCAGTCTCATTATCTTTATCAATCACATTTTGACCGCCGTAAACTGCTACAACTTTAGCAATACCTCGAGGCAAGGTAGAGACTACTATTTGTGTATCAACCTTATCTGGTTCTTGTACTCCAATAGTAACCTTTACTGTCATATTTTTAGGGTCAAGATTAAGTGACTTAAATAAAGTGAGTGATGAGTGGTGCAGAGCATCTTGAACTGCTCGGCACGCGGCTTTTGTATAATCCATACCATATAAATCATTTCCGACACCCATTTCTAGGATTAATCTATTGGTCATTTGTTCTCTCCATATCAAATGAAACTATAACTGCAACGTTGGCCACTACAGTGGCACCTTTACCATCGGGTTTGGTAATGTCCAAACCTCCACTAATGACCTTAAATGTTGACTGGCCATAGGGTAGTATTTTTTCTAACTTAGTTAGATCAACAGCACTTGGTTGTTGCACAGCAATCTCAACGTCAACTAACATAGTTTCTTTCTCGAAACCAAAAGCCTCAGCGATTGACAATGAATTATGCCATAATGCATCTTTAAGGCCTCGTATGGCTGCTCCGGTATAATCTTGTTTTCTTATGGAAGTTCCCATTCCAAACTCAACTGCGACTCTTGTTTTTGCCATTAGTGATATCCTTTAATTATAAGCTATTAACTAAGTACCTTTAAGGTCTAATTATAACTTTTTAAAGCTATTTTACTAATGCCTTTAATTGATTACATTGGAAAAAAGCCTTTAATTGATGGTAATTTATTAATAGAAAGGTATTTATGAATTAGGGCACATGCATACTGTTCTTGCCAAATTTAACGTATCTGTTAATTCTATCTTAATAATTCTTGAGTATTTAAATTATGATTGAAAATGAGTCCTTATTTATTGCTGATAGTTTGTGGAGCGCTACAGCTAATAGTAATATAAACTGTAATCCATTAATCGGTGAAAATGAGACTGAAATTGCAATAATTGGAGCTGGTTATACCGGTCTATCTGCAGCTTTACATCTTTCAGAAAAAAACAAAAACATTGTTGTCTTGGATTCAGAAAACCCTGGCTGGGGTGCCTCGGGTCGCAATGGTGGTCAAGTTAACCCCGGATTAAAGGAAGACCCAGATGAGATTGAAGCTAAATTTGGTGTTGAGGTTGGGCGTAGAATAGTTGAAATGTCAGGTTCAGCACCAGAACTCGTATTTTCTCTTATAAAAAAATACAATATTAATTGTGATCCTATTCGCTCTGGATGGATACGTGCAGCGCATAGTGAAGATGCTTTTAGAAAACAAGTTAAAAGAGCAAAAGATTGGCAAAGTAGAGGTGTTCCGATTCAAATTCTAAACTCTACGCAAATTGAACAAATGATTGGAACAAACGAATATTGCGGAGGGACTCTTGATCCACGTGGGGGTAATTTGCATCCCTTAAATTACGTACTTGGTTTAGCTAATGCAATTCTTTCAGCAGGCGTAACTATATATGGCCAATCTAAAGCAAGAAAAATTGTGCGAGAAGACGGTGCTTATGCGATTCATACAGATAATGGTGTTCTTCGCGCCTCTAAGGTATTGCTTTGTACAAATGGTTACACCGATGATTTGGTTCCGCCTTTGGAGAGAACTATTATCCCTGTTCAATCTGTCCAAGTTGCTACTGCACCCCTTTCAGATAATATCCTAAAATCTATTCTACCAGGAAAGCAGGCACCATCTGATACGCGTAGATCTTTGCTTTACTATCGATTAGACTCAGATGGTCGTTTTATTATGGGAGGTCGAGGAGCCTACACAAAGAGAGAGACTTTGCGAGAGCAGGAGAAATTGAGGTTATCTGCACATAGGATGTTCCCACAGTTAAAAGATGTGACGTGGCAACATGCCTGGGGAGGGTATATTGCCATAACAACTGATCATTATCCGCACCTTAATTTATTAGATGAAGGGATGATAGCGGGGTTGGGATATAATGGACGTGGTGTTGCCATGGCGACGGCAATGGGAAAGGTAATGGCAGATTGGGCTCTAAATGTTACGCCTGATAAACTCGATTTTCCACTTACATTGCCTCGTAAAATCCCATTTCATAAGTTTAGTAAGCTGGGGGTCAAGTTAACCTTAGCAAAATATAAATTGTTAGATGTGTTGGGTTTGTAGAAGAAGAGCATTCTAAAGATAATAATAGATTATTGAATAATTTTAGATCTCTGATAACCATGCTTGGCAAACTAACTTAAAGGAAAGTAAATTCATGACCGCTGCCTATGATTTAGCAATGCAAAAGATAGTGAATGGAGAAACTTTACTACTAGATGCCGGAACATCAACTGAATTAGAACGCCGCGGAGCAAAAATGCAAAATTCATATTGGTCAGCCAGTGTTTCTTTGGAGTCTTTCGATCTATTAGTAGATACTCATCGTACTTATATTGATGCGGGTGCTGATGTAATTACTGTGAATA
>CAJIZW010000130.1 GCA_905181985.1 uncultured Paracoccaceae bacterium
TTCATCCATTGCTACAGCAGCCACAATGTCAAAAGTAGCTATGCCAGAGATGCGCCGTTATAAATATGCTGATTCACTAGCTACCGCGTCAATAGCCGCCGGGGGAACTTTAGGAATTTTAATTCCACCCAGTGTGATTTTAGTAATTTACGGATTACTTACTGAACAATCCATTGGAAAATTATTTATGGCAGGCTTTATTCCAGGTTTTATAGGTATTTTATTTTACACCCTTGCAGTGAAATTTGTTGTAACCAGAAACCCTTCTTTAGGTCCCGCTGGAGAACGAACAGGTTGGAAAGAGCGGATACATGCTCTCAAAAATGTGTGGACAACATTAGCATTATTTATTTTTGTAATTGGTGGGATTTATATAGGGTTATTTTCTGCTACTGAAGCGGCTGGTATGGGAGCCGCAGGAGCTCTTTTAATAACTTTTTTTAAAGGAGCTCTTAGCCGAAAAGTTTTACTTGATGTCGGTCGTGATTCTTCATTATTGACTGCTAAATTATTCTCATTGCTTTTTGGTGCATCGATGTTTTCCAATTTTTTAAATCGAGCAGGGTTGCCTGACGCATTGATTGGCGTAATTAACTCATTTGATTTATCCGGAATTGCAGTAATTTTTATTATTTTATTAATCTATCTTCTTTTGGGGTGTGTTTTTGAATCAATGTCGATGATACTTCTGACAGTTCCAATATTTGCTCCTCTAGTTCAAGAGCTTGGTTTTGATTTAATATGGTTTGGCATCTTAGTTGTTGTCGTAACAGAGATTAGCTTAATTACCCCTCCAATTGGTTTAAATGTCTTTGTACTTAAGGGTGTTATTAAAGATGTTTCTGTTGGTACAATATTTAAAGGTGTAACACCCTTTTGGGTGGCAGATATAATTAGGTTACTAATACTAACATTAATTCCAGGGTTAGCATTATTTCTTCCTTCTGTAATGTTTTAAATTTATACTATTTAGTATAGGAGTAGGTACCAAGTTTTGCTTGCTTTTATTATGCAAGATTCATTTATAGGATAGCTTATTTAGGAAGTTATTTTATGCTCTCTTATAGATAGCATTGATCCTTTATAGACTATAGTAAATTGGATAATAACTAGTGTAAGCTTGATATTAATTACGTGTTTTATTTATTTGATAATTCAAAAAAATAAAAATATTATAATCTGAAAACAACCTATAAACTTTATTCCTTCCAAGTTGGATCTAGTTTATCAACTAATCTAATTAAGGCTGGCCATTCTGGGTGTCTAACCAAAGCATTAGCACTAGCACTACCACCCTCAAATTGCTGTCTTGTCCTCTCCATCACTTCTGGGTTGATAAGATTCATGGAACCAGATGCCATTGCTGTCAGTTGGACTTCTGTATTCCTAATGAATGCAAGATGCCTAACAAACGCCCATGCACAATTAGGTCCTGCTGTTATCATTCCATGATTTCTCATTACCAGCGTATGGTTTTTCTCTCCTAGAGCCTCAACTATTAAAGGCCCCTCAGTACCATCAAGCACTATACCCTTAAAATCATGATAACCGACTCTTTCATAAAACTGACAACCCTCTTGTGTAAGTGGAATTGCTGGACTGTTAGTCGCACATAGGCTTTGTGATATAGGTTCATGCGTGTGAATTATACAATGTAAATCAGAGCGAGCCTTGTGAACTGTAGAGTGCACATAGTAACCCGCCTTATTAACTGGCCAGGGGCTATCAGACAGCTTATTTCCATCTATATCTATCGTAATTAAATTACTTGCAGAAATTTCATCGTAACGTAAACCAAACGGGTTAATTAAAAATTTATCAGTCCCAGGGATTCGAAGTGTAATATGATTATAAACAACGCTGGTCCAACCATAGTATGAGACCATTCTATAACATGCTGCTAAATCCAATCGCGCTTCCCATTCGTTGTCATCCATACCGACCGGAGCTTGAGGTAGAGCTGTACCCATACCTATCTTTCCATTAACGTTACCGATAGCATCATCCATGAAATTATTCTCCTAAAACAATTTATTTACTCTTAATCTTCGTATAACAGGGTTTATATGCCAAGAATAGAATTATATCTTATCTAAGTTTGTTTATAGAACTAAAGAAGATCTATCATCATTTAAAAGTAAACAGAAATTAAAGGGAAAAATAGTGAGTGAATTTGACTTAGACTATCTTATACTTGGTGGCGGTGCCGTTGGTTGTACTTTTGGTGGACTACTTTCTAACTCAGGGCGTAGCGTTCAGATCATAAACCGTTCGCTCAAGACAGTAGAGAGCATCAAAAAAAATGGCCTCCATTTAGAGTTAAATGACAAAAAAATAAATTGCTTCCCAAAAGCAGGAAACCCTGGCGACGCTCTAACTGCTCGAGTGGTCATGGTTTTCACTAAGACTTATCAAACCAAAGAGGCTTTATTAGGAATTCTTCCAAAAATGAGTTCTAAAACTACCTATCTTAGCCTTCAAAATGGATTGGGAAATGGTAAGATTTTATCAGATATAACTCGTAGCGATTCTATCTTCCATGGGGTAACTATGCTTCCTGCAACTCTTTTAAAAGCGGGACACGTTAAATCCAAAGGTGTCAATACAACCTGGTTGGGTAGCTACAAGTCTGCCGGGCACAACGTAGCTAACTCTATTTTAAACGACCTTATAAAATGTGGTTTTGATGTCAGTTTAGTTGAAAACCCCAATATTCATATATGGCAAAAAGCATGCTTTAACATCGCCTTAAATGCTATATCGGCACTTATAAATGGTTCCCCAGGACTTATAGGAGATTTCCCTGGAGTTAAAAGTATTGTTTACGAATTAGCGGCTGAGGCAATCGAAGTTGCCACACAAGATGGCATCAAGGTTGAAACTAAAAAGGTTTACGAAATGATTGATTTTGTATGTACAAACCATCGATATCATAAACCCTCAATGCTTCAAGACATTCAATTAGAGCGCGCTACCGAGATAGAATCTTTAAACGGGTTTATCGTCAAACGAGCAAAACAACTTAATATTAAAGCATCTACTAATCAGATGGTAACCGAACTTGTTAGGGCTCGAGAGAATGCAGGTAATTTTTGGAAAAACTCTGACTAACAATATATTAAAGTCAGATTCAAAATAATGTAAAAGGTTTTAAATGTAGCTTTTATCTAGGCAATTTCGTGTTATTCATTAATGACTTGTCGACAGCTGAGGCACACTGTCTGCCTTCCCTGATTGCCCACACCACTAAAGATTGGCCTCTCCTCATATCCCCTGCGACCCAAACTTTTTCATGGCTAGTTTTATAATTATAATCATCAGCAAGAACATTTTGACGATCGTCAAGAGCAACACCAAGATCTTCAAGCATGCCGGACCCAGGTGGAGAAGTGAAACCCATAGCCAAAAGAACTAAATCACATTTTAATACAAACTCTGTGCCCAAAATAGGTTGAAACTTTTCATCCACACGAATGCAATTTAAAGTTTTTAATTTACCATCCACGCCTTCAAAACTCTGTGTCATTACAGAGAACTCTCTTTCTGCACCCTCTTCTTGGCTTGAGGAAGTTCTCATCTTAAAAGGCCAGTTTGGCCAAGATAAAAGTTTTTCTTCACTTTCTGGTGGTGTTGGCATTATTTCGAGTTGAGTAACGGAAACCGCACCCTGCCTGATAGATGTTCCAATACAATCTGAGCCAGTATCACCTCCCCCAATTACAATAACATCTTTTTCAGTAGCCAAAATATCATTACAGTTTTCTAATGGTTCCATCCCAACTCTGCGGTTCTGCTGAGGTAAAAACTCCATAGCAAGGTGAACACCATCTAGATGCCGTCCTTCTATTGGTAGATCTCGTGCTTTCTCTGACCCTCCTGATAAAATGACAGCGTCATGCTCGTCGATAATACTAGAAATACTCTTATCTAAACCAACATTAATTCCTGTTAAAAAGTTTACTCCCTCCTTTTCCATCTGGCTCACTCTACGGTCGATATGAATTTTCTCCATTTTAAAGTCTGGAATACCATATCGCAAAAGGCCACCAGCTTTCTTGTTTTTTTCAAAAACATTAACTTCGTGACCAGCTCTAGCTAATTGTTGGGCTGCGGCCATTCCTGCTGGGCCTGAGCCAATAACTGCTATTCTTTTACCTGTTTTTAAGTCCTGAATTTGAGGAACTATCCAATTATTTTCCCACGCTTTATCAACAATTGCACATTCTATTGACTTAATAGTAACAGGGCTATCAATAAGATTTAAGGTACACGAGGCCTCACAAGGAGCTGGACAAATTCTACCTGTGAATTCTGGAAAATTATTTGTGGTATGCAAATCTATTGCTGCCTGTTCCCACTCACCCTTATAAACTAAATCGTTCCAATCTGGAATTTGGTTATTTACAGGGCAACCTTTAGCACCCTTTAAATCATGGCAAAAAGGAACACCACACTCCATACATCTACTAGCTTGATCACGGAGGGTTTGTTCCGGCAATGAAATTACAAACTCCTTATAGTTTCGAACGCGATCTGCTGCAGGAGCGTACTTACGATCCTGACGGTCTATCTCCAAAAAACCGGTTACCTTACCCATTTAAATTACTCCAATTCTAGAAAACTAATTACTTACTCTGCAGCTATTCCGGATGCTTTTTGTACCGCCTCTATTTCGGCCAATGCTCGTCTGTATTCTGTGGGCATAACCTTAACAAATTTTGGTCTATAATCACTCCAATTTTTAATGATTTCTAATGCCTTTCCTGACCCAGTATACTTTAAGTGCTTCCCTATAAGTTTAAATAAACGGTCTTCATCATTTCTTGTCATATCTTTTGATACGTCAACCCTGCCATGGTGCTCCAAATCTCCTCCATGATGATGCTCTGATTCCATTAGATCGTCTTCCTTTGGCACTGGCTCCAACTCAACCATTGCAAGGTTACATCTATTTTCAAAGCTTCCATCTTCATCTAAAACATAGGCTATTCCACCAGACATTCCTGCCGCAAAGTTACGACCAGTATAACCAAGGACTGCAACCACTCCTCCAGTCATGTATTCGCAACCGTGGTCTCCAACCCCTTCAACCACTGCAGTCGCACCTGAGTTTCGAACTGCAAAACGCTCTCCAGCCACACCTTGAAAATAACACTCGCCTTCAATCGCCCCGTATAAGACTGTGTTTCCTACTATTATCGATTCTGCTGGGTTTATTTTAATCGCGTCCTTTGGCGGGTAGATGATAACCTTTCCTCCCGAGAGACCTTTTCCTACATAATCGTTTCCTTCTCCCTCGACCTCTACTGTTACCCCACGACTAAGCCAGGCTGCAAAAGATTGTCCAGTAGTGCCATTGAATTTGATATTTATAGTATCTTCAGGTAAACCTGTATGCCCATACCTTTTTGAAATCTCACCAGACAACATAGCCCCTGTTGACCTATTCACATTACTAATATTCATTTTAATGATTACAGGATCTTTATTAATTAACGCCGGTTGGGCCAGTTTTATAAGATCAACATCCATAACCTTATCAAGGTGATGGTTTTGAAGCGTGCTATTATAAAGCATAGTGGAATGCTCTACCTGAGGAGAGTAAAAGAGCTTGGAAAAATTCAAACCTTTTGCTTTCCAGTGTTCAACGGCAGTATCCCTGTCTAAAGAACTGATCTCTCCTATCATTTCATCAAAAGTATGAAAACCCAGCTCGGCCATGATCTCTCTTACTTCTTCGGCAACAAAAAAGAAGTAATTAATTACGTGCTCAGGTTGCCCTGTGAAACGCTTTCGTAATACGGGGTCTTGGGTAGCAACGCCAACAGGGCATGTATTTAAATGGCATTTACGCATCATTATACACCCAGAAGCAACTAAAGGTGCAGTAGCAAAGCCAAACTCATCTGCTCCAAGCATTGCACCAATCACCACGTCTCGCCCAGTTCTCAAACCTCCATCGACCTGTACAGAAATTCTAGACCTTAATTTATTTTTTACCAAGGTTTGGTGAGTCTCAGCTAGACCTATTTCCCATGGAGATCCGGCATGCTTAATAGAAGTTAACGGGCTAGCACCTGTGCCGCCCTCCATACCTGATATCGTCACATGATCAGCACGAGCCTTCGCCACACCCGCTGCAACAGTCCCTACTCCAACTTCGGATACAAGCTTAACTGAAATATCCGCCTTAGGGTTAACATTTTTTAAATCATAAATTAGCTGAGCTAAATCTTCTATGGAATATATATCATGGTGTGGTGGTGGTGATATCAAACCTACCCCCTTTGTTGAATGTCTAACTTTTGCAATTACTGCATCAACCTTATGTCCAGGAAGTTGGCCACCTTCTCCAGGCTTTGCTCCCTGAGCCATTTTTATTTGAATCATATCTGCATTTACAAGATACTCGGTAGTAACACCGAAGCGACCAGACGCGACCTGCTTTATTGCAGACCTTTTGTTGTCTCCATTTGACATCAGTTGGAAGCGTTCTACCTCTTCGCCACCTTCTCCAGTATTAGATTTTGCGCCTATTCTATTCATTGCTATTGCTAAATTTTCATGCGCCTCAGACGAGATAGATCCGTAAGACATAGCCCCACTAGAAAACCTCTTAACAATTTTTGTCACTGGTTCGACATCAGAAATATCTATAGACTTTCTTCCAATCTCACTTGCTTTCCTAAATTTAAACAGTCCTCTTATGGTAAGCAAACGCTCTTGATTGTCATTTATAGATTTAGCAAACTTTCGGTAATTCTCTAAACTGTTACCCCTTACAGCATGTTGAAGGTTTGTAATTTCATCAGAGGTCCAAGCATGTTTTTCACCCCTCTGACGCACTGCATAGTCTCCACCAATATCTAGTGCATGTCTGAGTATAGGAATATCACTATAAGCGTCCCTATGACGTTCAAAGGTTTCTTTTGAAACCTCATAAAGGCCAACACCCTCTATTTGCGTCGCCGTACCAGTAAAGTAACTTGAGATAAACTCGCTAGATAATCCTATTGCATCAAAAATCTGTGCCCCACAATAGGATTGATATGTCGAAATCCCCATTTTTGACATGACCTTAAGTAAGCCCTTATTAATTGATTTTATATACCGTTGAATGGTTTCTTTCTCACCAACTTGTGATGGGAAACTTCCATTTTGGTACATATCAGCAATTGTTTCAAAAGCTAAATACGGGTTTATTGCCTCTGCCCCATAACCTGCTAGCACTGCAAAATGATGTACTTCTCTAGGTTCAGCAGATTCAAGAACTAACCCTACAGATGTCCTTAGTCCTTTTCTAATCAAATGGTGATGAACAGAAGCTGTAGCCAGTAATGCAGGTACAGCAATTCGGTCTCGACCAAATTGTCGATCAGAGAGAATTATAATATTACTTCCCCCAAGAACCGCAGTTTCCGCTCTATCACAAAAACTTAGAATACATTTTTCCATCCCACTTGGGCCATCTGACTCTCTGTAAGTTATGTCTAAAACTCGAGAAACGAACTGACTGTCACCAATTTCACTTATATCTCGAATTTTTTGTAAATCTGAGTTCCGTAAAATTGGCTGTCGCACTTCCAATCTTTTCTTTGCAGATTTATGGTCTCTATCAAACAAATTTGATCGGGGCCCAATAAATGATACCAGGCTCATAACTGACTCCTCTCGAATTGGATCTATCGGAGGATTTGTTACCTGAGCAAAATTTTGTTTAAAGTAAGTATATAGTAATTTAGCCTTACTAGAAATGGCTGAAATTGGCGTATCTGTGCCCATAGAGCCAAGGGCTTCTTGACCAGTTGTGGCCATCGGCAGCATTAAAAGTTTGATGTCCTCTTGAGTATATCCAAAAGCCTGTTGTCCGTCCAATAATTCTTGACCAGCATATCTCCTCGGAGAAGACTTCATCCCCTTAAGGTCTTCCAGAATAATCTGTGTCTCATCCAACCATTTCTGGTATGGTTGAGAGCTAGAAAGCTCTGCTTTAATATCTTCATCTGAAATTATTTTACCTTTTTCTGTATCGATAAGTAGCATTTTCCCTGGTTGGAGGCGCCATTTTTTAACAACTCGGCTTTGGTCGAAAGGTAATGTTCCAGCTTCAGATGCAAGGACTACAGTATCATCGTCTAATACAAAATATCTAGCAGGCCTTAATCCATTTCGATCTAAAGTCGCGCCAATTTTTTTGCCATCGCTAAATGCCATTGCGGCAGGGCCATCCCAAGGCTCCATTAGGGCTGCATGATACTCATAAAAAGCCTTCAACTCACTGTCCATCAATGTATTGCCTGCCCAGGCTTCTGGGATAAGCATAATCATTGCGTGTGCCAAAGAATAACCACCCTGATATAGAAGCTCTAAGGCATTATCAAAGCAAGCGGTATCTGATTGTCCTTCGTAAGATACTGGCCAAATCTTTTCTATGTCATCACCGAAAAGGGGTGAAGTTAAGCTTGCCTGCCTTGCTGCCATCCAATTAACATTCCCACGTAGGGTGTTTATTTCTCCATTATGAGCCACCATCCTATATGGATGTGCCAATTTCCATGAAGGAAAAGTGTTCGTGGAAAAGCGCTGGTGCACTAAGGAAATTGCAGAAATAAATCTATCATCTGTTAAGTCTTGATAATAAGACCCCAACTGATCTGCTAAAAACATACCTTTATAAACAATTGTACGCGACGACATTGATACTGGATAAAAATCTTCAGTAGAGCCAAATTTCTCAATAACAGCGTTAGATATTTCACGCCTTAATATATATATTTTTCTTTCATAATGATCATCTAAAACTCCACTCGGTCTACTAAAAAATCCCTGAAAATGTACTGGCTCTCTTTTCATAATTTCAGGATCACTAGAAAGACTACCATTATCAGTAGGCACTAGCCTCCAGCCAATCAGCGGACAACCAAATTTTTGAGCTATACTCTCAATAAGGTCCTTCATAGTATTTCTTAAACTCTGCATCTGGGGCATAAAAAAGAATCCAACGCAGTAATGGTTAGCTGGAGGAAGGGTAAATCCTAATTTAACACATTCTTCATGTAAAAGTTCGTGAGGTATTTGCGTCAACATCCCAGCTCCATCCCCCATCAATGGGTCAGCACCTGTTGCACCACGATGTTCAAGATTTTCTAGAATTCGAATTCCATCTTGAATAATTTTATGTGACTTAAGTCCATTTATATTTGCAATAAAACCAAGCCCACAAGAGTCATGCTCATTTTTAGGGTCATAAAGCCCACTAAATTTATCACTACGAAGGTTCATAGTTTTTTTTGTAGAGGTTACCGCTACTTTGTGTATTTTTTTCTTTTCAGCCATTTTTTCCTCACTAAAGCTAGTAATACACACTAGCCATTCATACTACGACACCCAATAATCCAACTAAAATAAAATCTAGTGCACTTTTCTGTATTAACAACTTATAGTCATTTGTTTTCTGTCTGACTAAATTAGAAAATACTTGCAAGAAATTACAAATTTATGACGACAAAGTTAACTTCTTATATCACATGGTGATAAATAGCAATATTTAGGTAAGCCCTACTTACCCGTCTCCTTAGAAACTAGTTAAACAGGTTAATATCAGTTTTATATAAATAGCGTAATTTGATAGAGTTCGCCAATCTTGCCCAATAAAACTATACCTTTGATATATCAATTTCTGCCGATGCAAGCTTCCACTCTTCTAATTCTGCTTGATTAATCCAATCTACCAAAGGCGGGTACGAGCGAATTGCTTC
>CAJIZW010000131.1 GCA_905181985.1 uncultured Paracoccaceae bacterium
TCTAAAAGACGCTGGAATTAAAGTTATCCACAAATGTACATCTGTCCGACATGCATTAAAGGCAGAGGCAATTGGCTGCGATGCAGTATCAGTTGATGGATTCGAGTGCGCGGGTCACCCAGGTGAGGATGATATACCAAATTTTATTTTATTACCTTTGGCTGCAGAAAAACTTAGTATACCGTTTGTCGCCTCTGGCGGAATGGCCGATGGACGAAGTTTAGTCAGTGCCCTTTCCTTAGGAGCGGATGGCATTAATATGGGGACTCGGTTTATGGTTACAAAAGAAGCCCCAATACATGAGAATGTAAAGAAAGCTATTATTGATGCTACTGAATTAGATACCAGATTAGTGATGCGTCCTTTAAGAAATACGGAAAGGGTTCTAATTAATCCATCTGTTCAAAAAGTACTAGAGTTAGAGAAGAAACTTGGAAGCGATATTAAATTTGAGGATATTGCCGAAGAGGTTGCGGGAGTGTATCCAAAGGTTATGCTTGATGGCGAGGTTGATGCTGGGGCTTGGTCGTGTGGCATGGTAGCTGGGTTAATAAATGATATTCCAAGTTGTGATGAGCTGATTAAGAGCATTATTAGTGATGCTAATGACATCATTTCAGGGCGTCTCAGTGGCATGATTAATTAATAAATATTATTGTTTTCTACTTCGTGAACTTCTATAACATTACCATCAGGGTCGTAGAAGAATACTTGATGCCAACCATTCACGGCGGCATTGCCCCAATCTGAATACTTTATGCCTTTACTGTCGAGGTGAGCCTTGAACTCTACAATATCATCAGTCCGGTAAGCTATATGACCACGTTCCACAGGGTTGACGAATTGCTTAGTGTTAAATCCTGCCAATTGGTCTTTTTGAGCTATGTGAGTTTGTATCGTGCCGTCAGTAATAAATGCGACGTCACCACTGTAACCTTTGCCCTTCTCTAAGGTTGGCAGGTCGGCCGTCTCATCTCCACTAAGTTGAAGAACGTCTTTATAGAATGCATCCATTCTTTCAACATTCTCAGTGCAAAGATTAATGTGATGAAGTTTAAGTTTCATTTATTTCCTAACTAGTTCTGTTTTTACACACTCTAATAAAAAGCGTTTGAAATTGTTATAATAAAATTTATATAACATCTCTTTTTCTAGTGTCATTGTTACTACAGATCACAAAGTTTTAAGCTATTTTAAATTTTTGGTTTCATTTTTTAATTAATATTATGTTAGAATTTTTTTATAAATTTTTTTGAAAGGAACCATAAAATGGTAGCTGAGTTTAATGGAGTACTTTATTTAATTTTATATATATTAATGGTTGCTGGTTTTCTAATGTATACTTACCAGACGCTGTTTACCACGGTTGATTGGTTAACAAAATACGGTATTCATGAATCTGCTGTATTACCTACAAGAGTTTTGGGTACATTCGTGGCTGCAGTATCTTTGCTCGGTATATATTTCTTGTTCGCGGGCTTGGGTGGAGCGTGGGTTTACCTTGCCTACATATTTATTCAGGCATGTATTTTGGTGGTAGCAGGCTATATCACCGTCACTGGCTCAAATGCAGCTACTTTGGAGGGTGTAAAATATACAGCTGAAGCTTATGTATCACCTTTATTCTTTGCCATTGTGTCTGCAATCTTGATCTATGGTCTTAGTGATAAAATCTATACTTAATCATATACTTAAAGCAAAAGTTAACTAGTGTGTAGTTGTGTATTAAACACATGCTGGTTAACTTTAAATAACCCCCGAAACGTCTTTAGAGCTAAAAGTGTTCGACCCACGGCCTAAGCTCTATTTCCCATGCCCAAGTGCTTCGGTGCTGTAGATGAAGTTCCATATAAGTTTTAGCAATTTGATCAGGATCAAGTAGGTTATCATCTATATCCTTTCTTGTGCTGGATTTTATTCCACCATCAATCACAAAATGTCCAACATGAATATTTTTTGGATGAAGTTCTCGAGCTAGAGATTGAGCTAAACCTCTGAGGCCAAACTTACCCATTGCAAATACAGATGAGTTTGGAAATCCTTTAACTCCTGCAGATGCGCCTGTAAAAAAAATACTTCCATTCCCTCTTTTAAGCATTCGTTTTGTGGCTTGTTGGGCTACCAGGAAGGCACCAAAGCAAGTAACCTTTAATGCTTTAAGTGTATCCTCTGGGTCCAAGTCTTCAATCGGCCCTCGTACCCTAGCTGACGGATTGTATACAACTAAATCAGGTGTGCCTATAGTTTGATCAAGGTTTTTGAATAAATTAGAAACTTCGTTAATCTTACTTGTATCACATTTATGTAGGGTTGCATTTATGTCTTTTGCTAAATTCTCTAGTTTTTTGATATTTCTTGCTACTAGTGCAACAGACATATTATTTTCTGCACATAATCTTGCTAGGGAAGAGCTAAGTCCGTGACCGGCGCCTACGATTAAAACAGATTTTTTCATTATTGTTCCTTTATGGCTATTTGATAAAGTTAAATTATTAATTTTGAACTGTATTTATGATCATTAAAGTTGTTAATCTTTTGATAGGTGATAAAATAAAAAGGTAGAGTTCGTGGTAGTTTTTTTGAAAAGGTAAGTAAAGTTAATGGTTAATAGGTTGTTACTAGTTTTTCTTATTACATGTTTTCTGGGTGTTTCTGCACATGGTATGTCTAGATTTTCTAGATTACCAGATGGTAAGAGTAATATCTGTTCACTACTAAAATTACATCGTGGTTGGATTAGACCACTAAAAAAAGCTGAAAAAAAATGGGGTATTCCAGCCCATGTGCAACTTGCTACTATATGGAAAGAGAGTAGTTTTACTCGGAATGCTAAAACCTCTAGAACAAAACTTTTTGGTATTATTCCTTGGCATCGCAGATCTACTGCTCAGGGGTATGCCCAGGCTTTAGATGGAACGTGGAAAGAGTACAAAAAGGCAAATGGTAAAAGGTTCGCAAGCAGAAATAACTTTGCTCATTCGGTGGATTTTATTGGGTGGTATATGAATAAAGCTAGTAAATCTTTGAGTATATCTAAAAAGGATGCTTATAGACAGTACTTAGCTTACCATGAAGGAGTATCAGGTTATAAGAGGGGTAGTTATAAATCTAAGAGTTGGTTGGTTAATACAGCAAAGGCTGTTCAGGCACGAGCAACCCTTTATGAAGGGCAATTAAAGAAATGTCGTTATTTTTAATTACATAAAAGAGTAAATATTTTTTAATCTACTAACACATAGCTCCAAACGGAAAAGTACAATG
>CAJIZW010000132.1 GCA_905181985.1 uncultured Paracoccaceae bacterium
CCTTGCTTGCATTCTTAATGCCATTTCTATGCAATTTAATGCGTCTTGCTCTTCTCCTAAACTTTCTGGATCTCCAAAAAAAACCATTACGGCATCACCAATAAACTTATCTATTGTTCCACCACAATCGATAGCAATTGTAGTCATTTCTGAAAGATAATTATTTATTATTTGAGCTAATTTCTCTGGTTCAAGTGTATCACTTAGGTCTGTAAAATTTTCTATATCTGAAAAAAAGACAGTTAAGTTTTTTCTTTTGTGTAATGCTGACTCTACTTCGTCGCTCGAAAATATGCTTTTATAGACTTGGGGCGAAAGATATTTCGCTAAACGATTAGCAATATTTTCCAAACGGTTACTTTTGTCTTCTATAATCTCTTGATCTCTTAACTTTTGATCTAATAACTCTTCTTTTTCAGCTCTTAACTTATTTTCAATGGTTCTATCGACAAATTGACCTTGAACACCATTTAAGAAATTGAAATCTGTATTTGTAGTGGCTGCAGAAAGTAACGAAAATACTTTTTCCTCACCATCTATTATCAATTCAATACGAGGTATTAAAACTCGGCCACTTTGCTTCAGGTTTTTTTGAAACTCATCAATTTGGTGATCGGGTACGCCCAACTGTTCCAAGATACTAGGAAATAATACATTGGTTACGCTATTTAGAATTGGAAAAAAAGTTTTGAAGTTACCATTTACCCTGAGAACCTCTAATTCATTGGAAGCAAAGTATGCAGCCGTGACTGCATTGGAAAAATTAAAAAAACTAAGATCCAATATAGCTTCTTTTTTAACAAACTCACTTATTTCCATTTTTAAACCCATGGTTAGAAATTTCGGCATCCTTTATAGGTTCGTAGAGTAAAAGCTTGAAGAGTAGAATGCAAACCTAAATGGTTTTCCTACGTTAGCGGTTATTCTTTGTTAAAAGTTGCAGTTAATGGCTAGTTGTAAATTTTGACGGTTAATAACAAACATTTACGTTTTAATTGTTGTCGAACTTCTAAAATTATAATGTTGGTGATAAGTTAAACTGATAAAATAGATTTCGATAACTTGAACAGTTCACAGAAAGCCGGCAATAGTCACCATTATTAAAATATATCAAATGTTAGGTAGCAAAACATGATAGCAACAGATTTAAATCAGGTAGAAAAATTTATAGAAAACTCTTTAGTCGAGTCTTTTAAAACTCCGAACGTTGAGAGTTCTGGAGATCTAATCAGTATACATAGTATTGGGATAATAGGTGCTGGAACCATGGGTGGTGGGATCGCCATGAACTTTGCAAATGTTGGCTTACCAGTAACAATTATTGAAACTAACGAAGCTCAGTTGGCTGCTGGTTTAGAAAGAGTGCGAGTAAATTATCAAAGAAGTGCTGATCGAGGAAGGTTTCCACAAAAAGAAGTTCAGCAAAGGATGAATTTAATTAACGGCGGAACTTCTCTAAGCGATCTCTCTGGGTGTGACCTAATCATCGAAGCAGTGTTTGAAAATATAGAGATTAAAAAACAAATTTTTTCAGAGCTAGATAAGATTGCTAAACCTAATTGTATATTAGCGACAAACACTTCTGGGTTAGATATAAATAGTATAGCTAATATGACTAGTAGGCCTAAAGATGTTATTGGGTTACATTTTTTTTCACCAGCTAATGTAATGAAACTGTTAGAAATAGTTCAAGCTAAGTATACAAAGCCGATAGTTATAAGATCATGCATGGAAATTGCAAAAAAAATAAATAAAGTTCCTGTACTAGTTGGGGTATGTGACGGGTTCGTAGGAAACCGAATACTTTGGGCAAGACAGAGTCAGGCAATGAGATTGGTCGGTAAAGGTGTGATGCCTTGGGATATAGATAAGGCGTTAAACGACTTTGGGTTCAAAATGGGACCGTTCCAAATGTCTGATTTGGCTGGGCTCGACCTTGGTTGGTCAAAAGGAGTAAAAACAAACAACCCTATAAAAGATGCTTTATGTGAATTAGGAAGGCGTGGCCAAAAAACCCTTCAGGGATATTATGATTACGATGGAAACCGAACTCCAATTCCATCGAAGGAGACAGAAAAGGTTATTAAGGCCATAACTAATGTTGACCAAACTACGATGCCAAAAGAAAAAATTATTGAAACATTAGTATATCCCATGATCAATGAAGCCTTGCAAATTCTACAAGAGAATAAAGCTCAAAGACCCTCAGATATTGATGTTGTTTGGTTGTTTGGGTACGGATGGCCACGATCTAAGGGTGGTTTGATGTTTTATGCGGATCAAATTGGAGCGGCTAATATTTTAGAGAAAATGAAAACCCTTTCTTCTGAAGATAAGAGTATAAAAATTTCGAAGTTGTTATCTGATGTAGCTAGGAATAATGGAAAATTTCTAGATCTTGATTCTGGTGGATTAATCGCAACCTAAAAGAGGAGAATTCTTATGGCTTATAAATACGTAAAAGTTGAGAGAGTTAATAAAACTCTTGTTGTTACAATGAATAGACCAGAAGTCTACAATGCAATTCACTCCCCAATGCATCATGAAATGGAGAAAATTTGGAATGATTTCTCTACTGATCCTGATTTATGGGTTGCCGTTCTTACGGGGGAGGGTCTTAAGGCATTTTCAGCCGGTAATGACCTGAAATACACGGCAAAAGGGGGTGAAGGATCTATTTGTGATACAGGATTTGCCGGACTTTCAACACGTTTCAATTTGGAGAAACCCATTATTGCTGCAGTGAATGGATTTGCTATGGGTGGAGGGTTTGAAACTGCTCTTGCCTGCGATATAATAATTGCTTCTGATAATGCGATCTTTGCTTTACCCGAAGTAAGAGTTGGGTTTTTAGCGGCTGCGGGAGGTGTGCAGAGGTTGGTTCGTCAAATTGGGCGAGGTGCTGCGATAGATATGTTGCTTACTGGCCGGCATGTTACTGCTCAGGAAGCTCTTTCTCTCGGTATAGTTAGTCAAGTTGTTAAACAAGACAGATTACTAGAAATAGCTTTTGAGAAGGCGGAGGCGGTCGCTTCAGTTTCTCCATCGGCTATAAAGGCAACTAAGCGGGTTTTAAATGCTATGGACAAAGATTCTAAACTTCCAGAAAGCTTATTATATAGTAGAGAAGTTGTTGCCGAACTTCGAAGGACCGAAGACTTTAAAGAAGGAGTAAATGCGTTTGTCGAAAAACGTAAACCCGAATGGAAAAATAGATAAAATATGTTTTTAAAGTAATGTATGAAGCTTTAAGAATTAAATAACTTAGAGGTATTTGAAAAAGTTAACTTGAAATTTGATAGTTCCACATGTCTTTAACCCAAGTTATAAAAAATATTTAAGAAAAGTTTTTTATTTCGGTAAACAGAATAAATGCTTTGGAGGTAATTACTTGAACACTTATATGATTACTATGACAAAAATATAAAAGGCCAATAGGCGTATAGTGAAAATGGCAGAATTATTGAATAAGTATTGATTCATCAATAACTAGGTCAACCCCTTGGTGTTTAATAAGATTGACTGAATTAAAAGCCTCAGAAGTTATACGACCTCAAATAAACCTGCTGCGCCCATTCCACCGCCAACGCACATCGTACAAACTACATATTTTGCACCTCGTCGTTTCCCTTCTATCAGCGCATGCCCAACAACACGAGCCCCAGTCATTCCAAATGGGTGCCCTATAGAAATACTTCCACCGTTCACATTAAGTAGTTCATCTGGTATTCCAAGTTTATCCCTGCAGTAGATTACTTGACTGGCAAAAGCTTCATTTAATTCCCAGAGACCTATGTCATCTATCTTTAAATTGTGTTGTTTTAGTAGCTTAGGAACAGCAAACACTGGTCCAATACCCATCTCGTCAGGTTCGCAGCCAGCAACTGATATCCCTCGATAAATACCTAGAGGTTGAAGACCTCTTTTTTCTACTTCTTTAGCTTCCATTAGCACACTGGCTGAAGCTCCATCAGATAGTTGCGATGCATTGCCTGCAGTAATGTAATTACCCTTTTTTAAGTAAATTCCATCTTTAAATACAGGTTCTAGGGAGCTAAGACCATCTAATGTTGTGTTAGGTCTATTTCCCTCATCATTTTTTAAAGTAACTTCTTTTATTAGTATTTTTCCAGTCTCTTTTTCCTTAATTTTCATTTGTGATTTTAGTGGAACTATTTCAGTATCTAATAATCCAGAATTTTGAGCATTTGCCGTTCGCATTTGTGATTGGTAAGAGTATTCGTCTTGAGCTTCTCTACTAATACCATAACGTTGTGCAACATTTTCTGCTGTTTCGATCATAGTCATGTACAAAGTAGGTAAGTAGGTTTCAAACCATGGGTCTCGTGCTCGGTCAGTTCGAAAATGTTCATTTCGAGTTAAAGAAACAGACTCAACTCCTCCACCAACCGTTATTGTCATTCCATCTTCAATAATTTCTTTTGCTGCTGTTGCTATAGCCATCATTCCCGAGGCACATTGGCGATCAAGCGACATACCTGCAACGCTTACTGGTAATCCTGCTCTTAAAAGAGCTTGCCTTGCAATGTTACCTTGTTGTGTTCCTTGTTGAGAAGCTGCCCCTATGACTACATCATCTATTTCCTCTTTGGCCACTCCAGAACGCTTTACCGCCTCGGATATAGCGTGACCTGCAAGAGCTTGGGCTTGAGTGTCGTTGAAAGCTCCTTTGAAGGCTTTTCCTATTGGTGTTCTCGCGGTTGATACTAAAACAGCTTCTCTCATGATTATCTCCTACAACTTGGAACTATTGATTTTCTAACACTCATTAAATTTAGGTATGCTGTTGTGGTATTTGGTTTAGTAGCAAAATCATTAGGCGTACTCTCACAAAAGTAACAATTAATAACATTAAAACTGATACCTTATGAGTAAATGTGTTTAAAGCCAAAAGTTTGCCTATTTTTTGCAGATGGAATCATACTTCTTGCTTGTTCAACCTCACTTATATCAATAGCAATGCTTACTTGGTTAGTTTTGGATCCACCAAGATCAACTATAACTTTCCCCCACGGGTTTATTATCAAAGAGTGCCCATAAGTTTCTCTACCATCTTCGTGTTTTCCTACTTGGGCTGCCGCTATAACCCATGCCCCTGTCTCTATTGCGCGAGCTCTCAATAATACCTCCCAGTGTGCGTCTCCTGCATGAAGAGTAAATGCTGAGGGAATAAATAATACTTTCGCATCATTTTGTGCATAGCTTCTGTAAAGATGAGGAAATCTAAGATCATAACAAATACTCATTCCCCATCCCCCCCAAGGAGTATCTACAAGGACTGCATTTTCTCCATGTTTATAGTGCTTGGATTCTATAATTGGCTTTCGATCAACTGGAAAAATATCGAACATATGGATTTTGTCGTATGATGCGACGACGAAGCCATGGTTGTTTATAAGAGCTGAATGATTAAGTATCTTTTTTCCACTTTTTATAGGTGTGGACCCAATATGAATCCAGATATTGTGAATTTTAGCCAGATCACAACATGCTTTTATAAACGGATCTTTCGTTTTTGTTGTAATTGACTTTTGGACCTCAGCTACATTCTTATCCAATAAACCTGAGTACTCTGGAAGAACTAAAAGATCTGCATCTTTTGCTTTTTGTGCGGCAGTTTCAAGAGTTTTAATATTATCTTGGTGAGTTGTTTTTGACTGCATTTGCAACATAGAAACCTTTAGGAAACTCTTTGCTTTGTTCATTGTCCTGACTCAATAATTAATCATTGGATTATTATACTTACTGAAAATCATTTTTCAAAGTAGAAACATCGGTAAAATAATAAAAACTAATTTAAAGCTTATGAATATAAATAAATCTTTTTTATAATATTTGGATTATAGTATCAGATAGTGAGAAAGTGTGTATAACTTTCATTAAAGGAATCTCTTAAGTAAACCTTTTA
>CAJIZW010000133.1 GCA_905181985.1 uncultured Paracoccaceae bacterium
CAGTAAAAGCCAAAACTGAACCTTTCAATCCAAAACTTTTAACAATCTTCGGGTGAACTTCACCAAATACCGCAAGCGTATTTTTAGGACCCAGGGATATTCTACCTGATCTTCCTGGATGCCAAACTTTAGGAGTATCACGATATATTTTAGTTGTTTTAGGAGCAACTAAAGCTTGTAGAATTATTTCCATATCTGCTTTCGCATCAAAAACATCTACTGCCCTACGGCCCCCATGAGGATCTCTAGGGCTAGTGTTACCTATCAATAAACCTGTGGCGACTATCGACTGCTGCCCCGGTTCTTTACCACTAAATATAGTCCCCACTTCAAATAAACTTAGATCTAAAAACCCTCGAGCTTGGTTTCGTTGAGCAGCTTTCAATAAATTTGGTAACAAGTCTTGCCTCATATAACCCATATCAATTGAAATAGGGTTTTCTAAAGGGATTAAGTCATTACCCCCACAAAATTGAAGCGCACTATCTCTATCTATAAAGCTGTAAGAAACGCATTCATTATAACCAATGGATGCTAACGTCCGCCGAGCGGTACGCTCTCGCCTTTGTAATAAAGTTAGTACTGGCTTGGGTACGCCAATCTTAGTTCTCGCCAAAGGTTTTCCAACAAGATTTTGTAAAGAGGAAACTCTAACTATCTCCTCAACCAAATCAGCTTCACCTAATATATCAGGCCTCCAAGTTGGAGGAAATGCCCTCCCTTGATTTACCTCAAAACCTAATTCATCAAGAATCCTTAGTTGCTCCCCCTCAGGAACATCCATCCCAACTAAAGTATTTACTCTGTTTAAATCCAACTTATAACTTCGAGCTTTACTCTCTACTTTACCAGCGGAAACTACTATTGAAGGTTCCCCACCACAAAGATCAACAATCATCTTTGACGCTAATTCAATTGCTTCGTTATTAAATCCAGGGTCGATCCCCCGCTCATTCCTATATCTAGCATCAGAATTAATCTTTAGAACTCTTCCAGTTTTAGCAATTTGAACATTGTTCCAGATGGCAGCCTCAAGAAAAACATTTTGTGTAGTATCAGTGCACCCTGAATTTAAACCACCCATTATACCAGCAACACTTACTATTTCTTTGTCATCGGAAATCACAACCATACCTTCAGACAAATAATACTTTTTTTCATCAAGGCCAATAAATTCAGTAGGTTCTGCTAACCTATGTACTCTCAAACTTCCACTTAACTTGTCAGCATCAAACACGTGCAAGGGTCGATTACTATCAAAGGTAAAAAAGTTAGTTATATCAACTAATATAGAAATTGGACGAAGCCCCAAAGCAATTAAGCGATCCTGAAGCCAAGCAGGACTTGGACCATTTCTTACTTTTCTAATCAGCCTCCCACTAAATATTTCACAACCATTTTTTTGAGTATCTTGATCAATAGAAACTTTTATCTGACTCTCAAATTTTCCTGCCAAAGTAACTTTATCTTGATCTTTTAAAATTCCTATACCTTTAGCAGCTAAATCTCGAGCTATACCCCTTATGCCTAGAGCATCCGGTCGATTTGGCGTGATTGAAATTTCAATAACAGCGTCCATTTTACTTGGATTATTTAATTTAACCCAATCTACAAACCTTTCACCAACCTGTCCTGAAGAAATTTCAATTATACCATCGTGCTCATCACTCATACCCATTTCTCGCTCGGAACACATCATTCCTGCACTTTCTACACCACGGATATTCCCAACTCCAATAGTAGTATCAATACCTGGGACATATGATCCAGGTTTTGCAACAACAACATTTATACCGGTTCTTGCGTTAACAGCACCACAAATAATTTGCCTTTCACCCTCATCTGTTTGGACAAGACAAACTCGTAATCTATCGGCATTCGGATGCTGTTCAGTTTTTATAATTTTTCCAATAGTGAAGCTTTCCAAATGCGCGGCTGGATCTAAAATATCTTCTACCTCCAAGCCCAAATCGGTCAATGCATCTGCTATTTCAGAAACACTAGCTGTGGTATCTAAATGCTCTTTTAACCAGGAAAAGGTAAATTTCATTTTTGAGGTCCCTTAACATTTACTCTCAAAGAAAACCTATTTAGTGTTTTCTTCAATTTATTTACTCAAACCAGTAGAGAGGATTGGTTGATCCAGCGCAGCGAATCCGTAATGTTTTAACCATCTTAGGTCAGAATCAAAAAATGATCTAAGATCAGGGATTCCATATTTTAACATCGCTATTCTATCTATGCCCATACCAAAGGCAAAACCTTGCCATTTCTCAGGATCTATACCTCCCGCTTTAAGAACATTTGGGTGAACCATTCCAGAGCCCAAAATCTCCAACCAATCATCACCCTCACCGACTTTTAGTTGACCACCACTCCATGAACATCTGATATCCACTTCAGCTGATGGCTCGGTGAACGGAAAATGCGAAGCTCGAAACCTTAACTCCACTTCATCAACTTCAAAAAATGCTCTTACAAACTCTTCTAAAACCCATTTCAAATTTGCCATTGTAATATCTTTGTCAAGCGCTAAACCCTCCACCTGGTGAAACATTGGTGTATGTGTCTGGTCATAATCAGCCCGATAGACTCGTCCAGGGCAAATAACTTTTATAGGGGCGCCCGAGGCCTGCATAGTACGAATCTGTACTGGACTGGTATGCGTACGTAAAACATGTGGCGGTTCATTACTATTCTTTGGGTGTTTCATATAAAATGTGTCCATCTCCCCTCGAGCAGGGTGATGACTAGGAATATTAAGGGCGTCAAAGTTGTACCAGTCACTTTCAATTTGAGGTCCCTCGGCAACTAGAAAACCCATATCTGCAAAAATTTCTGTTACTTCATCCGTAACCTGCGAAACTGGGTGAATTGTACCTTCACCTCTAACCCGACCAGGCAAAGTGACATCTAGCCATTCAGTCCGTAACCGCTCATCTAATGCAGTATCTTGAAATGCAGTTTTTTTCGCTATTAATGCTGAATTAATTTCATCTTTAAGAGAGTTAAGTAAGGGTCCATAAGTCATTTTCTGCTCAGGATTCATTGAGCCCAATTCTCGCATCTTTAAACTTATCTCACCTTTTTTTCCTAGAAATCTTAATCTTAAGTTTTCCAATTCACCTTCGTCAGAAACTTTGGAGATATGCTTTAAGACGCCAGCTCGTAGGTTTTCTAAATCATCCATGCCTACACCCATTTCAAACTTCACTATATTATTTTTGTTTATTTTTTATAGATATCACCACCACCAATATTGGCAATAATATTGATACTATAATAGAAAAATTTACTTTACCAGCACCAGAAATTTTTACACTTTGGAGTTCTAAAAAGAAATTAAAGTTTTTTAATTTAGGCTAATGCTGCTCTGGCTTGCTCTACAACAGAAGCAAATGCTTCTGGCTCCTGTGCCGCCAAATCAGCTAAAACTTTTCTATCCACCTCAATGCCAGCTTTAGTCAAACCGTTAATGAAACGAGAGTAAGTAAGCGTTTCATCAATAGCTCTACAACCAGCAT
>CAJIZW010000134.1 GCA_905181985.1 uncultured Paracoccaceae bacterium
TATTGCCTGGAAAAAACTTCAGGCAATAACGAAACTTTTGAGTAAGGAAAATAAGTGAAGTTCGATCTAAGTTATACGATTGATGCACTTCCTCGACTATTGGAAGGCGCCACCGTGACAGTGCAAGTGGCCTTACTGGGTTTTTTATTCAGCATTACACTTGGAACTATTATAGTATTAACGCGAACAACTCTGAATTGGCGAATTCTTAATGGCATAATAGCCGTATATGTAAGCTTTATCCGCGGGACTCCGTTGATGATCCAAATCTTCTTAGTTTATTATGTTCTTCCAGTTACCGGGCTAAACCTTGGCGCTTTCACCTCCGGCATACTTGCAATAACACTCAATAGCGCTGCCTTTGTAAGCGAAATACTACGAGGTGGTTTAACGTCAGTTCCTAAAGGCCAATTTGAGGCTGCAAAATCTTTGGGGGTATCTGGCGTGGCCTTATGGGGGAGAGTTATTTTACCTCAAACATTTATTGCATCCATACCACCCCTTGTAAATGAGTTCACACAAGTTTTGAAAGCAACCGCACTACTCTCCATTATTACTGTTGTTGAATTGCTCCGTGTTTCCCAACAAATTTATAGCGCTAATTATCATCCCGTGGAAATTTTATCAGGGGCTTTTGTTATTTATTTTCTACTCTGTTTTTTTGTTAGTCGTGGCTCTGTACTTTTAGAGAATCATTGGAGAGTTAGGCGTGCTTAAGGATATTAAATGGCTCTAGATTTTTCTATATTTGTAGAATATGGGCCTCGTCTTTTGATGGGTTTTTGGCTTACAATAAAAATTGTTATTGCAGCTATCATATTAGGTATGCCTTGGGGTCTAGTGCTTGCACTAGGAAGAAGATCACGTTTTTTAATCCCTCGCCTAGCAGCAACTAGTTTTGTCGAAATCTTTCGCAATACACCATTCATTATTCAAGTATTCTTATTTTTTTATGTCTTACCTTTCTACGGGATTCGGTTTCCAGCAGAGTATGTCGGTACTCTTGCGTTAGCAGCATTTGGTAGTGCCTATTTTGCAGAAATAATCCGAGGCGGAATTGATGCAGTGTCAAAGGGACAACTTGAGAGTGCGCGCGCTATTGGTATGTCAGACTGGCAAGCAATGAAGAACATTGTGCTCCCACAAACTTTATCAATAATTCTTCCACCATTAACAAACCAAACTCTCTCTTTAATAAAAGAATCTGCAATTCTTTCAACAATTACAGTCAATGAGTTAACTATGAGCGGAATACGTGTTCAGGGTGAAATATTTAGACCCTTTGAAGTGTTTATAATGGTTGCTTTATTATACTGGGGCTTTAATGAATCTATAGCATTCTTAATGCGTAAAATTGAAAGAAAAGCAAATAAGGCGCGGACATCTAATCAGAATATAGCGGGAAAAACTACTTCCATTAGTCGAGGAGCCTCTCGATGATGATGGAAGAAACTAAAAAACAAGATAATTTTCTTCAATTAAAAGATATTACTACTACCTTTGGCTCTATTGTTGCCTTGAATAATGTTAATTTCAGCGTAAAAAAAGGTGAAGTCGTATGCTTAATTGGCCCAAGTGGGTGTGGGAAAAGCACCCTACTAAGAACTGCTAACTGGCTAACCCCTCCAGATAAGGGAACTGTAAGCCTTGATGGTGTCCTCGTTGGGTCAGAATCTAATAAAAACATGAACCTTAACGAGATGAAAGTCCTGAATGGTATACGGGCCAGAATGGGTATGGTGTTCCAACAGTTTAATGTTTGGCCGCACTTAGATGCCTTAGAGAATGTTGTAAGAGCCCAGTTAGTTGTTGCGAAAAGATCTAGGGAAGAAGCCGAAAAGAAAGCAACAAAAATGCTTTTTGATGTAGGTCTAGGAGAGAAGATCCATGATTGGCCAGATAATCTTTCTGGTGGTCAAAAGCAGCGCTTAGGAATTGCGAGAGCACTGGCAATGGACCCGGTGTTAATGTTACTAGACGAGCCCACCTCAGCGTTAGATCCAGAGTTAGTATCTGAAGTTTTAAATGTCTTAAAGCGCCTCGCGAATGAAGGTATGACTATGATAATAGTTACCCATGAACTTGGGTTCGCATCTCAGGTTGCTGATCGTGTAGCTTTTATGGAAGATGGGAAGATAATAGAGGAAGGCCCACCTAATGTAATACTTAAATCTCCAAAAACACAAAGGTTACGCCTTTTTCTGGACAAGCTTAATATCACTTCTTTTACTCCATCCTAAATTTTTATTAATTTAAATTACAAATTAAATAGGGAAAACATACCATGAATTCTTCACTTACAGCACCACCGATGCGATCGGGCTTACATTACTATTTGGAACAGCAATTTAATAGTTTCCATAATTTTCCAATCGAAACTGACTTAGATAACTTGAACGCCGATATTGCAATAATCGGGATTCCATTTGGTGATCCCTATTCAATGGGTGAAGCAAGTAATGATCAGGCATTTGCTCCAACCCACATCCGTCAACATTGCGGCAGGGCCCTTCGTGGCTTAGACCGTTATGACTTTGACATCGGTGGCACTCTTCTGGACGGAAAAGATATAAAAGTCGTCGATTGTGGAGATGTAATTGGTATAGCGAAAGATGTTGCTGGTAATCATGCTCGCTCAGAACAAGCGATTAGAAAAATACTTGCTGCCGGTGCACTACCTATTGTTTTAGGAGGAGACCACGCTATCCCAATACCCGTCTTTCGAGCATATGAAGGGCGTGGTCCAATAACCCTAATTCAAGTCGATGCACATGTGGATTGGAGGGATGTATTCCATGGAGTTAGTGATGGTTTATCGAGTGTTATAAGGCGCGCTTCTGAATTGAAACATGTTGATGAAATCTACCAAATTGGATTACGCTCTGCAGGAAGTGCAAGACTGGAAGAAGTTGAGGCTGCACTAGCCTACGGCGCTCATCTTATTCCAGATATAGAACTTCAAGAAGTAGGTATGAAGACTATTTTAGATCGAATTCCAGATGGAGGAAACTACTATTTGACAATAGATGCAGATGGTGTTGACCCCACAATTATGCCTGCCGTCGCTGGTCCAGCCCCAGGTGGCGTAAATTACCCTCAAATGCGAACATTAATCCAAGGTTTGGTAAAAAAGGGCAATGTTGTGGGTATGGATATTGTTGAAATTACCCCTAGTAGGGATATAAATGGTATTACCGCTGTTACTGCTGGTAGGTTCATTTGCAATCTAATAGGATCGGCAGTTAGAGCTGGTTATTTTGATTAGAAATAAAAACAACACACACTTTACTGTGAAGATAATATTGTGCAAATCCTAAATTTAGGTAAATTAGGTTTAAGTTATGTCAACAAATAATGTTGTAAACCGTATAGCTATTGGGTTGGAAAAAATAACTACGGAGTCTATCCCGACAAAAGTATTAAATATCGCTAAAAGTTGTATAATCGATACCTGTGGAGTAGCAATTGCAGGTTCTACTACCTCTTCAGCAAAAAATATCCATGCAGTTGTAACAGAAAGTTTTAGGGATGGACATTGTACAGTCTTAGGTCGCCCAAACACCCTAAATGTTTTTGGAGCTGCACTGGCAAATGGTGTCTCTGCTCACGCTCTGGATTTTGATGACAATTGTTATGCTGGAATAGTTCATGGTTCAGCAGTTGTATTACCTTCAGTTTTAGCAGTTGCGCAGGAAAACTCTTCTAGTGGTAATGAACTATTATACAGTTTTATTGCAGGTCTTGAGGCACAGTTCGCTGTAGCAAAGGCATTCTCTAACGACATTTATGACAGAGGTTGGTGGACCACTTCTATTTTAGGCGTAATAGGAAGCGCCGCAGGCGCTTGTAAATTACTTAACCTTGACAAAGAGGCCACCTCACATGCACTTGCACTTGCAATCGTTGGCGGTGGTGCAACTCGGTCTGTAAGAGGAACTGATGCTAAACATTACTACTGTGGGCTCGCAGCAGAGCGTGGGGTCACTGCCGCCAAGCTAGCATTAAATGGTGCAACAGGTCCCTTAAATGTTTTTGAAGACTTGAATGGTATAAAAAAAGTTTTTAACGGAGATAAATTTGAAAATAAGTATATTGATATGATTGGTGAGGAATTCTCTATTTTAGAACCTGGTATCGATATAAAAAAATATCCTGTTTGCTATGCCAGTCACGCTGCCGTCGATGGAGTTAAAGAATTAATAGATCTAAACAATATAAATTCATCTAACATAAAGAAAATAATATGTACGGTTCCTCCCGTCGTAGCTTCAAACTTAACTTTTCCTAACCCTGCAAATCGTACAGAGGCTCAGTTTAGTCTAGAATTTGCAATAGCCACAATAATTGAACATGGTTCACTTGATTTAACCCATTTAGAAGATAAATTTGTTAAGTCATCCCGTTTAAAAAGGGTTTCAGAGCTAGTATGTATGAAGGTTAGTAATCTTCCAAAAGAAAAAATTGATAACAAATGTATTTGTCCAGAATGGGCTGAGGTAGAGATTATGACAAATGATGGGAGTTGTTATAAAATATTTGTTGGAGCACCCGTTGGGTCAGCTAATAGGCCCCTACCCGAAAAGCTGCTTTATAGAAAGTTTTCTGAGTGCCTAACTTTTGCTAAAACCGACATAAACACGAAAAAACTTTACGAAAGACTCCTTAACATTGATCAAATAGAAAATTCTAAAGCTATATTTGACTAAAACTTAATACCTAGATTTCCCAAAAATTTTTAATCTGTAATTCTCCAATAGTATTTTGAATTTTTTTAGCATGTTTAATCAATAGTTCGTCTTCTCCATATCTACCAATTATTTGGATACTGTACGGTAAATTGTTGACACTTACGCCAGTAGGCAGACATACCACTGGCAACCCAGTATAACTCCAAATAGAGGCCATTTTAAAGTCACCAGTGTTTGATAGCCCTAAAGGGGCTAACGTTGGAGCCGTTGGAGCCAACCATAGATCAATGTTCTCTTTGCTCATAAGGGACTGCATCCATGAACTGTACGTATTCACTTTCTCTTTAAGATAAACAAACCTTTCTTTTTTTACATTTTCTCCAGCCTCTATACTTTGAAGTGATAAATTTTTATAATCATCTCTGTAATGCTTAAACCACTTTGCATGAACCTCATAAAGTTCTGCATGAATGAACTCATCCATTTCATCATTATATTTTAAAATATCCTCTATTAAGGTGACGTTCTTAGCTTGATGGGTAGAAGAGCTTAACCTTTCTACGATATTTAAATATTGTGAGGTTACTTCTGAGTCTGCTAATTCAATATAAGAACCTAAGGGAACACCTAGATTATAATTATCGTTTTCATTATAGGGTATCTCAGACCAATCCTTAACAATTACTTTTAAAGTCTTCTCTAGAACATCTAAGTTTGAAGCCATGAGTCCAACATGATCCATAGATTTAGAAAATGGTAAAATGCCGTCTGTAGGAATACGACCAAAAGTTGGTTTGTAACCTATGACACCACAAAAACCAGCAGGTCTTATGATTGATCCACTAGTTTGGGTCCCAAGAGCAATATCACAAAACCCAGCCGCTACTGCGGCGGCTGATCCGCTTGAAGACCCGCCCGGCGTGTACGCTAAGTTTCGAGGATTACGCGTCAACCCAGGATCAGAAATGGCAAACTCTGTAGTTACAGTTTTACCAACGACGACTACACCTGCTTTTAATAACTTTGTAACACAGCTGGCTTGAGGTCCAAGAAATAACTTTGTTGGCAAGTTTGATCCACATTCTGTTGGATAACCATCTATATTGATTATGTCCTTAATTCCCAAGAGAACCCCAGCCAGCGGATGTGTAGATTTATTTTGAGTATTTGATTTGTTATAGGCATCACTTACTTTTTTCCGAACAAAGGTGCCAGGTACAAAAGCCTTCACAGAGGGTTCATGTTTTGTAATTAGTTTTAATCTTTTTTTCATAAGTTAGGACATATCATCAATTTTTTTTTCATCTTCAAAATAATCTGCTCTGACAGCAGCACCTATAAAGTTACAAAGTAGCCTTTCTGCATAAACAAAAGTGAGATTACCATTCTCAAATGAAGGCGAAATTTCTACCAAATCAATTCCAAGAACACGACCTTTTTTTACAATCCCATGGACGAACTCTCTAATCTGCAACCAAGTTAATCCACCTGGGGTCGGCGCATTAACAGCTGGCATCACAGTTGGATCCATTCCATCTGCATCAACAGTTATATAGAAACGACCACCATCAGGAATCCTTTTAAGTACTTCTTTTATGCCTATTTCATGCATTTCATAGGCACTAATTAAGTTAGCACCATAGTTTAAAGCAGCCTCCATTTCCTCTTCTCGACCACTTCCAACACCTCTGAGACCAATTTGAAAAATATCCGTAACAAAAGGTAATTCAGAAGCTCTACGTATTGGGCTTGAGTACCCATCTCTCTCACCGTTAACGTTATCACGCCAGTCCATATGTGCATCGATCTGAATTAATGTTATCGGTTCGTCAGTAGGAAGAGCCCTCATTATTGGTATTGGAATACCATGGTCTCCACCAATACTAATTAAAAGAGCACCAGACTGAAATATCTTCTTTGCAGCAGCTTCTGCTCTTCGATAATGCTCTCTAGGGTTTTGAAAATTAGCTGTTACATTTCCACAATCTACAACTCGGACATCTCTATTATCTAAAATTGGGCCCCCAAGATCCCAATCAAAATGCTTAATTGTTCTTGGTTCAGACCAACCCGCATCTTGTGCTTTTTCTCTTAGAAGGTCAGGAGCTCTACTTTGATCATTTGAAAGATCATCTGGGGTATAGGGTAACCCATATGGAACCCCTAGCACTGCAATATGAGCATCTAAGTTATCTAGATCAGTATTGATGGGAAAACCTAGGAAACCTCTCCCTCCTCTAGGAGTTTCGGTTAATTTTTCTTTTACTGTCATTTCTTGCCTCGTATTTTTGATTGTAAGTTAATATGTATTGATCTGTAAAACCTATTTTAGCACTTCAGAGTATTACTTTAACTATAGATAATATTGACCGTAATTAAATTCGAACCAACGGTTGATGAGCACAGCGGAACGATCCTCCAGCCATGCAAGGAACCCGATACGGTGTTCTTAATACGTCAAAATGTCTTGATTTCAATTCATCTGCTATAAAATCAAGGGGCGCCTCCTGGGGGACCAGCACAGTTCTATCGTTCAGCACTAGATTATTACAACCCATATGTGTTTTTGCCAGGGTCTTTGGAACATTAACAATGTCCCACTTAGACATGAACTTTGGAAGACCCTCTGGCAACGCCTCTAAACACGCGAAGGCAACACCCTCTCTTGGTGTCATTAAAACACAGTCAAGATGAGGAAACATTGAATCAATGGTAACTGTTTGCACATTATACTGCGAACCAAGAACATGTTGTAACCAACGAGCTCCTTCAGGATTAGAACAACCACCAGAATGCCCAACAAGGATTTGATCACCAAGAACAAAAACATCCCCTCCCTCAAGGTACCCCCATCCTGGCGCATCTACATAATCATCTGACCCCACATCCGGTTGAGCGAAGTAACGGGCACCTCTGTCCATTGTAGACGCAAGTATTTCTCGAATAGCAAAGCGTTGTCGGCGATGGAACAAGCTACGGGGTGCCAATTCAATTACGTTATTCCCAATTGTAACAAAAGGATCCCTCATCCAAGGCGTACTAACACCATGATCCTCTCCTCGCGGAAATAATCTGTTTTCCTTACTTAATGGTCCAGCAACATGTACTAAAATTCCATGTGACTCTAAAATACTGATTGTCTTACGAATTTGCATTGATAGCTCTCTAAACACTTCTGGTGCTACCACTGAGACGTCTTGTCCCGCGTTAGCTTCCCAAAATTTTCCAAACTCACCTTGAGCCCGCAATCTAGCATCAGCTAGAAATTTAGGTAAAACCCAAGCATCAGGTGAACCATAAACGCACTCTTTGAGGTCTGCCCACTCAGATTTCACATAAATTAAATCTTCAACTTTCATAATTACCTCCTCATAAAAACATTAATTAGACTGAATTCATTTTCCTAATTTCTGGCAGTATAGATAATTTCTATTTATAAAAATTATGTAAGACGTATCTAAATTAAACTAATAACCGGTTTAGCACTTAATTAACCTAAAACTATTTAGAAAACATTAAAAAGAAGGGCTATTGCGACTCCGAAGACTATATGTGTAAAAAAAGCTAACGTACAAACCAAGACTGGTTTAGCAGATTTCAAAGCTAGTACTCCTTTACCCATGCAGGGTAAAAAAAAGAACCACGGCACTACAACACTTATCGCCCCGAATAAAATGCCATCGAGTAAAGTCGTTGATAAAACTTCCAGTGGGTAAGCTAAAATCCAAAAGACAAGAGCATATATTATTCCAATGCAATAGTGTAAAATCCAACCTACTATTTTTTCATTTTTAAAGCTGTCTTTAGATTCAACATCTAAAACAATTAGATTTTTACTATTAACAAATGTTAAAAACCACCTTCCAACCATTCCCCAGTTCGAAGCTGGAAAATTAAATAGATTTTTAATTAATTGTTGCCAGATATCCATAGCAAAGCAACTAAAAATTCCAACTAAAACAACTGAATATAGCATAAACTTTCGATCCTTTTGCATAATAATATCATGTGGGCTTAATAACTTACTTTATTTTTTTATGAGGGATTTACAATTCAATTCACTTAAAGAACGTTAACAAAAAAATTGGGTTAGATCAATTTGATTGCACAGCTTTCATTAGAATTGCTCAATACTAATTAAAACCATAGACGTTAAGTTCTATACAGGTAATGAGAAATACGGGTTATGTTTGGGATCAAAAAAAACTAAAAAGTAATGAGAGAAGTAATGTTCAGCAGCCTTAATATAGCTTTACGCTTCAGGGAAGAAAGTTCCAACCCAAAAACCATAGTTTATAAAATAGTGTTAAATCACAGTTGCGAAGAGTTCAAAGGTTAGTAATAATCACTTCGAAGGGAAACCTAATGTCGAGTGAGCCACTTCTGATTGTCACAGGTTTATCAGGTGCCGGAAAAACTGAAACTATGAAGGCTCTAGAAGACTTAGGTTACTTTTGCATAGACAACTTACCACCCTCACTCTTAACACAATTGTCACAGCTTCCAGCTCTCGCAGCGGATAGTCACGAACGTATCGCTATAGCAATGGATGTGCGAGGACGTTCAATGTTTACAGATTTGTTTGCAGCTCTTGACGTATTACGCTCTGACGGAGTCCTTCACAAAATTTTATTTCTAGACTGCGCTGATGATCTGTTGGTGCGACGTTATTCTGAGACGCGAAGACGTCACCCAGTGAGGGAAGGTCACAGTCTATACGAACAAATTGCAGCAGAACGGAGACTTCTTTCCAAGGTTCGTGAACGAGCAGACCTCGTCTTAGATACAACTCGAATTAACCCCCGTGAATTAAAAATACGTTTAGGACGATTGGTATTGAACCAAGAAGTAAGTATCGGCATTGATATTGACGTTATGAGTTTTGGATTTAAGCATGGTGTCCCACTTGATGCAGATCTAATGTTTGATGTCCGTTTTCTACCCAATCCGTATTATGATACTGAATTACGGCCTCTAACTGGGTTAGATAAGCCAGTTGCAGATTATATTTTTTTGCAACCAGAAACTAATCTATTCATTGATGAAATATGCCCTTTGATCGAGCGTTGGATTCCTCTGCATGCCGCTTCTGGAAAGGCAAGGCTTACAATAGCAATAGGGTGCACCGGAGGACAACATCGTTCAGTTGCTATAGCAGAGTGCGTTTCAAAACGTCTTACAAAACATTTCACGCACGTTTTACCTTTTCATCGAGATCTACAAAAAAAACTATAGCCTAATAAAAGTAATTATATATCAGATCACTCACCAAATTAGTAATTGTTAGTGAAAGAACATCTCTCAGAGAACAGCATAATCAACGCAATGCCATTAATATTACCTCATCTACGACAAACTCAATCAATTCATGGTTTAGTCCAACATTACCAAATTCATTGATTATAACGGCAATGCTCTCTGAGCCTCGTTTGGAAAAAATAACCTTTAGAAGGGTTGTTTTCCCTACACCTTTGATAGAAATAAATGATCACTAATTCACCGCAACATATCGAAACTACGCTGTAGTTCTGAGTTTTCTAAATTGCGAGCAATAACCACAATTCTTGATCGACGGTCAGTTCCAATCCAATTATCTATTCTAACAGGTGGATCA
>CAJIZW010000135.1 GCA_905181985.1 uncultured Paracoccaceae bacterium
TGGGAAGATTTCGCCGTAATAAGTCCAGACTATTGGAGAAAATTTTTATTAGATTATGGATCTTTGGGCGAAGATTATAAATATGCAGCTATGTTAACAGGTTATGAACTAGAAATGGTTGATAAGAAATTAGACCTGTATATGGAGCAAAAGTCTACTAAGGGTGAGATGCCACACTTATTAATTGATAGATTCCGCTTTGATAGTTTTACTGTTAATGTGGAAGGCGATTATCAAAGCAAGTTACTTAGTAGGTTTGGTCAAAAAGTTTTACTTTTTTTTGTTATTACATCCCCGGCAGAAACTGTTGAACGAGCTTGGAAACGTGGTCTTTCAACGTTACGATATAAAGCGGTTGAGGATTTGTTATTTCACAACATTGAGGCCTACACTGGAATGCCAGAGCTTTTTTTCTCCTGGATAGCAATAAAGGACAAAGATATAAATTTTGAATTTCTAGATAATGAAGTACCTTTAGATACATTGCCAAGGACAGTAGCATTCGGCAGAAATGGAAACATGGTAATTATGGACTTAACAGCCTTAAACAATATTGATTTATTCAAGGAAGTTAACATAAAAGCAAAGAAATCAGAAGATGTATTATACATTCAAAATACCTCTAACTATGAGTTTTTAAAACAGTGTGTTTTATACATATCAGAGATATCTTTTGTCGATCGTAAGAGTAAGAAAATTTATGGTCTACTAAAGGATGGCAAGTGGGTTAACAAAGACCCATCCTACAAGCCAACTAATAAAGAGGAAATTAAATGCTTAACTGCGTTAGGGTGGGATGATTATACCATAAAACCTTTTGAGGAAAACCAATGTAAGTTTTCAGATGTAAATACTATTCAAACTTTAGGAGCTTTATAAATCTAACAGATTTTAAAACTACAGATATTTGCCTTGTTAGATCCGTGATTGGTGTCTACCTTAGTGTATATCGAGATTTGATCTATTGAGATGTCTTTTATTATATTTTTATCATTCAATTTTTTTATATATGTATCAAATGACATTGATTTGTAATGTTCCTTATTAATACCAAAAAAACAAACTGCACCCGAAGAACAGTGATCGATTAGTTTTCCGATTGGATCTGGTCCGAGGTGACCATGTGTGAAGGTGCCTGAACTGATTAAAGCTGCATAATTGTTTGGAATTTGATATTTTTTAGTTGTTAAATCGACATTGTATAACTTTCGATAAACATTCTTATTTTGTGCAACTGCAAGCATTTCGTTTGATATATCTACGCCATCGATTATTAGACTCTTATCAGTATTTTTTAAAAAACTTCCAACTAAACCAGTACCACAGCCGATATCACAAATAGGACCATTTATTTCCTTAAGGCACTTTAGTAACATATTTGAAATTTCTGAAGGGTATATGTACCCAAGATCCTCTGCAAAGTCTTGATCGTAGTTGTTTGCTATCTCTTTGTAATACAGTTTATTATCATTGGGAGTTTTTAACGAGTACGCGTTCTCTAAAATACTTGTTCCAGTGCCTTGTCCCATACCTATATTTTTTTTATTTTTCATGACTTCCATGCCCTAAATCTAAGAATTACAAAATTTTGACTTTTAACCCCGTCATTACTATTGATAAATAATCTAATGTAAATTTGTTTTAATTGCATGCTATAGTTGTTATTCTTTGAGCATCATAGAAAGTATTATGAAAATTATGTCGACAAAATCATTTAGTTTTACCCATGCCATAACCCGGCAACCAAGTTTCTCTGTTGTTTCTGGACTGCGCTCTACCGAGAGGGGAGAACCTGATTTTGAATTGATGAAAAGACATCACCTAGATTACGTTAACGCACTAAAACAGGCTGATGCTGAGGTTATTGAGCTCGACCCGTTAGAGGATTTTCCAGACAGTGTTTTTGTCGAGGATACTGCGTTGTGTTTACCTGAGGGGGCAATACTTATGAGACCTGGTGCACCTTCTAGATTAAACGAGGTTAAACATATGGCACCTTACTTAAGAAAATTATATAAAAATGTGCATGAAATTAAGGGGCCAGGAACTATTGAGGCTGGAGATATATTAACTACTGAAAAAGAAATTTTAATAGGTCGCTCAAATAGAACAAATCTTGAGGGTATATCTGAGATAACCGCGATTCTGGAACAGTGGAATTACAAAGTTACAGAGGTACTAACTCCACCAGATATTCTGCATTTTAAAACAGATTGTTCCTTACTGGACAGTAATACTATCTTGTCGACGGAGCGGTTGGCAGCCACAGGTTGTTTTGACAGCTACAAAGTGATTTTAACTTATCCTGGAGAGGAAGAGGCTGCTAACACGATACGTTATAACAACCTAGTATTAGCACCTGAAGGCTTCCCAAAGACAACAAGGCGATTGTTAGAGAGTGGCTTTAATGTCGTTGAAATAGGAAATACTGAATGTGCTAAAATTGATGGAGGCATGTCATGTCTAAGTCTTCGATTCACACCTAAAAAATAGATATTTTATTGGTTAATTAATTGTTATTTAAGGTTTTACTTGACCATTATCGATTCATTTACCAAAGTGAAACGGTTGTGGCTCTAAATATTAATGGAGCATATTTAAAAGGAGTTTACTATGAAGAAAATTTTTATTGGCTTGTTACTTTCAGTAACATTAGCTTTACCAGCTTTGGCGGCAGATCTTGGCGGTCGGGTACTGAGTATTGGATCAGACACTACTTATCCTCCACATGAATTCATAGAGGATGGTGTCGTTAAAGGATTTGATGTTGATGTAGTAGCTGCAATCTGTGAAAAAATTAACTGTCAACCAAATTGGGTTACCACAGCTTGGGATGGGATATTCGCTGCACTTGCAGACGGTCAATTTGATATGGTTGTTTCAGGAGTAACGATAACAGACGAAAGAGATAAAATTGTTGATTTCTCTGACCCATATATCATTGTTCAGCAGGGCATCCTAATGAGAGTCGAAGACAAAGGTGTTAGCATTGATGATTTCAAGAGTGGTAGCAAACGCTTAGCATCTCAGAACGGTACTACAAATGCACAGTTAGGAGAGGAATTAGTTGGTAGAGCAAATATTCAACTATTTGACGCCTTTAATAACGCGGTAGTTGCTCTTCAAAATGGCGATGTTGATGGTGTTATAATCGATTCAACTTCTGCTGCTGCCTATGAGCAAGAATATGCGGGTGAGTTAACTGTTGGGATTACAGGTCTCTCTTCAGATCCTTTGGGCCTTGTCTTTCAAGAGGGTGCATCTATCCAAGATGCATTTAATGAAGGCTTAGCTGCGATTAAAGCTGATGGGACACTTAATGCACTTACCATTAAGTGGTGGCCTAAATAAGGTAAATAACTAGATTACCGCAACTACAAAGTTGCGGTAATTAGATTTTTTGAAAGTTCTATGATGAATCAAGCTGTGAATATGTTGCGTAATACTCGCGCAAGTAACCTGGTATTTTTATTTGCATTGCCGGTGTTAATTTATTTTGTGGCCACATCTAGAAATTATGGTGCAGCCCTCACGGCAGTGTTGGGAATAGAAGACCAAGCCTTACGGTTATTGATTAGCTTTATTTTGTTTGTTACCTTAGGATGTCTTGGTGTATTTGGGTCTTTCTTTTTATTAAAGTCGTTTAGGCCTGACCAAGAAGTAACTGAAGTACGCCGTCTTCAAAAGAAGGCATCGATATTCTTTTTGCTACAGACCCTTGGTGGCCTTGGCCTTTCTCAGAGCAGTGAGATAGATCCATACTTGGTTTCTGTGGCCGTTAATAGCTTTGACCCCAGGTCAGTTGATTGGGTTGTATTAGTAAACCAGGTCTTTGTTTTAGATCCTAGTTTTCAAGAAAATCTTTTAATAAGAATCCATGATATTTTGTTGAAGGTTAGTTTAGTATTTGGATTGATAACGTTAAGTTCTTTTTTCTTAACAAAATTGTATCAAAATAAAATTATAAAAATAGGAGTATTAGCTCTTTTTTTAATAAACTTCTGCTTTGCATTTTATATACTTATGTTTGCATATGCTGGTTTTGCGGTTGGTATAATGGTAACTTTGAGAGCAGCTTTTTTTGCATATATTGGAGCTTCTATCTTAGGTTTAGTTTGGGCATTGTTTACACGTTTAAAGGCATCAGAGTTTGCGAATAGAGTTTTCTTTATTCTTGGGGTTATATTGATAATTTTTGGAACCGTAAATGTATTCAAGCCGCATGAAAATGTTGCTTTAGTCGGTAGTTTGGAAGGAAAAATAGGTATCATATCAGGAACACCACAGCACGTAACTGATACGGTAAGGTATGGAGATTTTCTAAACTCAGAACCTGAAAAGCCATTTAAAATAAGATCTCTAAAAAGTTTAGATCAAGCAAGAAAATTAATCAAACGAGGTTCTATTACAGCAACAGTATTATCGTCTAATGAGGTTGGAAATTTTCCAATCTTGTGGGAGACTTCTTATTTACCCACTTTAAACAAAAAATTTGCAATCTGTGGTTACGTTTTGGGCGCTCTTTTGATACTGCTTAGCGGTATTGGGAGGTTAACTTTAGCTCATCCATTAGCTGTGTTTTCCGATTTTTTTGTAGATACAATTCGTGGAATTCCTATGCTGGTGATTATTCTTTATGTTGGTTTACCTCTAGCTGGGGCGATTAAGTCTGGTACTGGTGGTATTATAGATATGCAGATGATGACTCGAGGTATTATTGCGATAGCTATAGGTTATTCTGCTTACATGGCAGAAATATTTAGAGCAGGTATAGAGGCTATACCAAAAGGACAAATTGAATCTGCGCGGACATTGGGACTTAGAGAGTGGCATGTAGCGAGGTTTATAATAATTCCTCAAGCAATTGCAATTGTTTTGCCTGCTCTTGGAAATGAATTTATTGCTATGTTAAAGGATACTTCTCTTGTTTCAATATTGTCTGTACGAGACCTAACCCAGCGTATGAAAGAATTTCAGGCACAAAGTTTTCTTGCTTTTGAGCCGTTTAATTCAGCAGCACTAATTTATGTAATTTTGACATTAATTGCGGCTTCGGGAATCAAGTCACTTGATAAAATTGTGAACAAATCGCGCGAACACTAAGGCTAAAAAATATTATGAGTGATCCGATCTATGCCCAAACTTGGTACGATGAAAATAGTATAAAACCGCCCAAGCCATCTGATTTTAGTAAAAAATTAGACAAGTATGACTTTGCTGTTATTGGTGGAGGATTAGCGGGTCTCGTTTTAAGCCTGAAGCTATCACAAGGAGGTGCAACTGTAGCAGTGTTTGAATCGAAAACTATCGGAAGTGGTGCCTCAGGACGAAATGGTGGTTTTTGTTCCACTGGCTGGGCTGCCAGCTCAATAAAAATAAAAAAAACACTAGGACTAGAGAAGGCTGAAATATTTGAAGATTTAGGAGTTCGTGGGTTCGAATGGATGAAAAAGCAGGTTTCTAAGCCTAGATATCAAAAAGTTAATGCCAAATATGGTGAGTTAAACTTATCTTTATCTAATTTTCAAAATAAGAAAGATGAATCCTCATTAAGCCCTGATGATTTAAAAAGGTATCTGGTAAGCTCTCGATATAAATCTGGTTCAATAAATAAAGAGTCATTTCAATTTAATCCTTTGAATTTTATGCGAATATTAATGGAAGAGTGTTTGGAAAATGGAGTTCATATCTTTGAAAATTGTTCTGTATTGAAGGTAGAACGTTCTCAAGTTATCAACTCTTTTGAGCTTTTAACTGAAAAATGTCAGAAATTTATAGCTGAGAAAGTAACTTATGCAACTGGAGGTTATGGAGGCCTATGTGCCTCAGAGCTCGACAGGATATTGCTCCCCATAAAAACTTTTGTAGCTGTTACAGACCCTCTTCCGGACATACTGAAGAAGCACATTCGTACAGAGTTTATGATTTCAGATAATCGGCGTGCGGGGAACTACTATAGGCTTTTGGATGAAGAACGGCTTCTATGGGGGATGGGAATATCTGCTCTGGGAAACAAGAGTATTTCAAAAATAAAACGAGATGCGTTTAGAGATTTGAAATCACACTTCCCAAAACTTGTAGAAGAAATCAACGCGTTAGGTCTAACTTTTCAATATGTGTGGTCTGGTCTTATGGGCTACTCAAGGAACTTTCTTCCCTATGTAGGTGAACTATCTCCTAACAGATATGCTGTGGCTGGTTTTGGAGGGCATGGAATGAATACAGCTCCCATATCGGCAATATGCTTATCAGAATTTTTACTTGGAAATAGAGACAGTTTAAATGGCTTTGATGAAATTATGCATTTGCCCCATTACGGTAATGTTGGAAAAGTTGCAGCTGAAATTATTTATAAATATTTGTCTATGAAAGATTTTATTTCAGAATATAAGCCAATTATATTAAAATATGATAGATAAATAAAAATTAACGCATAGATTAGTATTAAACAATTTGACAGCAGAGTACTAAATCTAAAGTATGGTCTTTACGAAAATTATAAAAAAAATTTGGAGGAAATTAATGAAAACGTATATTAAACCAATTTTGGTTTCTGCATTTGTTGGACTATTCTCAATGACATCTTCTGCATTTGCAGAAGATACTCTTAGAATTGTTTCATGGGGCGGAGCTTACCAAAAAGGTCAATCTCTTGGAATATTCCAGCCTGCTGCTAAAGCAATGGGGATAACTGTTAAAGAAGACACTTATGGAGGCATCTCAGACGTTAAACTGATGGTAAAATCTGGTGCTGATAAATTTGACATATTTTCTAGTGGAGCCGGTAGTTGTGCTTCTGGTGGAGCGGAAGGAATTTTAGAGAAATTAGATTACACAGTAATTGATAATAGCCATCTACTTCCAGATATGTGGAGTGATTATTGTGTTGGAGCAGACATCTTCTCAGTTGTTGCAGCTTGGAACACTGATACTTATGGCGAAAATGGACCACGATCTTGGGCTGACTTTTTTGATGTAGAGAAATTCCCTGGTACAAGAGCTATGAGATCAAAAGTTGATTCTCAATTGGAAGCAGCTTTGCTTGCAGATGGTGTACCAATGTCAGAAGTCTATAATGTCCTTGATAGCGAAGAAGGTATAGATCGTGCATTAGACAAAATCCGATCAATTAAGGATCATATTGCTGTATGGTGGACTTCTGGGGCTATGCACGCACAATTGATGAAGGACGGCGAAGTTGATATGACAACTGGCTGGAATGGTCGTTTTGATGTTGCTAAAAGAGATGGTGCGAAAGTTTCTTATGACTGGAAAACTGGTATCATGGATTGGGAAGGCTACGGAATTCCTAAAGGCGCACCACAGAAAGATCTTGCTATGAAATACATCGCGGAAATGCAAAAGCCTAAATACATGGCTGGTTTTGCGCAATATATTACATATGGTCCAACAGATAAAAGAGTTTACTCTCAAGGATTGCTTGATGACGCAACAGCAAGAGCTTTGCCAAGTCATCCGGACAATGCTAAACATCAGTTAACTTTAAAAACTTCTTGGTATAAGAAATGGCGAACCATCGCTGCTGAAAAATATACTGATATGATGACTGAATAGTAAATAAACCAATTAGTAGGAGGGTTTCGACCCTCCTACCTTTTCATTATAAGAGTAAAGTATATGCAATCTAACGCACTGAATATTTCCATAAACGATGTCACAAAAACATACGGTGACTTTTATGCGCTTAAAGATGTAAGTCTTGAGGTGAAATCAGGAGAGTTTTTAACTCTTTTAGGACCATCTGGTTCTGGAAAAACAACTTTATTAATGGTTTTAGCGGGCTTTACTAGACCAGATTATGGCAGTGTAAAATTTGGAAACGAAGAAGTTGTCACGAAACCACCGCATTTGCGAGACATTGGAATGGTATTCCAAAACTACGCTCTTTTCCCACATATGAATGTAGAACAAAACATAGGTTATCCGCAAAAGTTGCGTGGAAAAAGTAAATCTGAGGTTAAGGAAAGTGTTGCTGAAGCGCTTAGTATCGTAAAATTAGATGGATTGGGCCATCGTGGTGTAGCTGAGCTTTCAGGAGGTCAAAAGCAGCGAGTAGCGCTAGCTAGAGCTATTGTATTTAAGCCTCAAATTTTATTAATGGACGAACCACTATCAGCCCTTGATAAAAAACTTCGAGAAGAGATGCAGATCGAGCTAAGACAACTTCACGACAGTTTAACAATGACGACAGTTTATGTTACGCATGATCAAAAAGAAGCCTTAACAATGTCTGACAGGATAGCTGTTATCAATGATGGTGAGTTGAAGCAGTTAGGTTCACCAAATGAAATTTATACTAACCCGAACAACGCATTTATTGCCGATTTTATAGGTGAATCCAGCTTATTACCTGCAAAAGTTATTAGTAATAAAACCTACCTTGGAGCGTCTGAAATAATGATCAGCCATCCTTCAAAGGATGATGGAGATTATCTGTTAGTGATTAGACCCGAGAAATTATTTCTTGCTAATGGAAAAGAGAAAGATACGAACCTTTTTAGCGGAATTGTAGAAGGGTCAATTTTCCAGGGCGAAAGTCAGTTATTAGTTATTAAACTAGATCCGGGAAGTTTTGGAGAGCAATCACTTCGAATGCGGTTACCAAACGGTAGTAATATAGGTCAAAAAGTCCCTATTTCGGGTGAAAAAATATCTGTTGGCTTACGTAAGTCAGATAGTTTTTTGGTGGAATAATTAGATGGCTTTGATAGACGAGCATGTTAACGAAGCGGTTTTAAAGAATTTAGATCGCAAGGAAAATTTTACTTTATTTGGATTAACGGTTCCATATTTATTTCTTATATTTTTTCTTATTATAATTCCGGTTGGTTGGCTGTTTTATATGTCTTTCATAGGAAGAGATGGTTCGTATTCTTTTGAGAACTATGAAAGAATGGTGACACAGAAGTCGTATATCCGGATATTCTTAACAACCTTTAAAATTAGTTTTTTAACTACCTTAATATGCGCATTACTTGGCTATCCTCTGACTTATTTCATGTCACAACTTTCACGGAAGTGGGCAGGCATTTGTATGATTGGTGTTTTAATTCCGTTTTGGACTAGTCTTTTAGTTCGGACATATGCCTGGTTGGTCCTTTTGCAAAGAAAGGGACTTATAAACAATATAGCGATAGATTTAGGATTTATTTCAGAACCTATAAAGTTCGTACACAATACTTCTGGAACACTTATTGGAATGGCTCATATTATGTTACCGTTCTTGATTTTACCATTATATGCAAATATGCGAGCTATTGACAAAGACTGTTTAAAAGCTGCAGCAAACCTTGGTGCGACACCAACTAGAGCTTTTTGGACAGTATTTTTTCCTCTTTCAATACCTGGACTACTGGCGGGTCTTTTAATTGTTTTTGTTATCTGTTTAGGCTTTTACGTTACGCCGGCTGTTTTGGGTGGTGGAAAAATTATAATGGCTGCAATGAAAATTTCTTCGAATATCGAACTATACTTTAGCTGGGGCGCTGCGAGTGCACTTGGTGTAGTACTTTTGGTTGTGACGATGCTTATTCTCTATATCGCATCAAAACTAGTTTCCATTGACCAAATAGGGGGCAACAAATGAGTTTCCTTAACAGAAATGTTTCTGAAACACAGATTAGGCTTAAGGATAGGTTGTGGTTATATATCTTTTCGATACTTGTTTTATTCTTATTAATTGTTCCGTCACTTGTAGTAATTCCAATGTCATTTTCAGGAAGCCAATACTTGGAGTTTCCTCCAAAATCTTTTTCACTCCGTTGGTACGAGGCTTATTTCTTTTCTAGTAGTGATAACGGGATGGGGTTTAATGATTGGATGGGAGCAACCTGGACTTCTATTAAGGTGGCGGTGCTAACAATTTTTGTTGCGACACCTATTGGAACGATGGCAGCCTATGGATTAAGCAATAGTAGTGCTAGAGTTCGAGGGATACTATTCCCCATTATGATTTCACCAATGGCGGTTCCAATTATACTTGTGGCTATTGGGCTGTTTTACTTTTTTGTTCAATTTAAAATGGTAAACTCTATCACAGGATTAGTTTTAGGACATTCTTTGGTTGCAATGCCCCTTGTCCTAATTATTGTACTTTCCGCACTACGAAACTATGATATGAATCAAGAAAAAGTAGCACGATCTTTAGGAGCATCTAGATTAAGAGCCTTTTTCGAAATTACATTACCACAAATAAAATTTTCAATTATTTCAGCTTGTTTAATCTCATTTTTGACTTCATTTGATGAAGTTATTATTTCTCTATTTGTTTCTGGAGGAGATAATTCAACTATCACACGAGCAATGTTTTTAGCTTTACGTGATCAAATCGACCCAACAATTGCTGCAATTTCTACTGTTTTAATTATAATCTCGTCTGGACTATTACTGTTAACTCAGTTGTTTGGTGATAAGAAAGATTAAGGCTTGGCTGAATTTGATTTAGTTGTTGTAGGTGCAGGTTCATCAGGGTCTATAATTGCTAGTAAAGTCGCTAATGAAACAGGCTTAAAAGTTCTTATCTTGGAAGCGGGAGGTAGTGATTTCCGCCCTGATATTAAAACTCCAATTGGGTATGGGTTAACATTTTATAATAAAAATGTGAATTGGTGTTATCAAACCAAAAAACAAAGTAACCTTGATAATAGATCTGTTTACTGTCCTAGAGGAAAAGTTGTTGGTGGTTCGGCGTCTATAAATGCAATGGTCTATGTTCGAGGTCAACAAGGCGATTATAACCACTGGGAAACTTGTAGTTCGGCTGAGCTTGGATGGAATTCAGTTCAATCTACTTTTGATTTACTAGAGGGTCGTGGAGTTAATAAAAGTGGTGATCATATTTGCGTTTCGAATGTTAAAAATCAACATGAAGAGGTTTTAGAAAACTTTTTTTCTGCTGCTAAAGACCTTGGTGTTTCATACACCGACGATATGAATGGAAATTCTAACGAGGGCGTTGGACACTACCCTATCACAACAAAAAATGGTTTTAGATGGACTTCGGCTGATGCATTTTTGAAGCCTGCAATAAAAGAAAAAAAAGTTAAAATTATTAAAAATGCCTATGTTTCAAAACTTATGCTCAACGATAATAGGGTCACTGGTCTTGAGTTCATTAAGAATGGAATGAAAAAAAGTATTACTGCTCGCTTTGGCGTTGTGTTAACTGCTGGTGCTATTAATACCCCACAGCTCCTAATGCTCTCAGGTATTGGTCCTTCTAAACATTTAATTGATAAGGGGATAAAGCCTATAGTAAATATCAAAGACATTGGTCAAAACTTACAAGATCATTTGGGAGTGGATTATCTTTTTGAGGCAAATGCAAAGTCGTTAAATAGAACCCTTGGTAGCTGGAGTGGACGATTACTTTCTTTTGCTAATTATATAGCATTTAGAAAAGGGCCTTTTGCATTAAGTGTTAATCAAGGTGGGGGCTTCATTAATTGGAATAGTCAAAACGAATGGCCAAATTTACAAATTTATTTTAACCCTCTAACCTATTCAATAAAAAGTCCGGGTAAAAGGAGACTGCTACGTCCTGATAAAGTAGATGGTTTTGCAATTGGATTTCAACCATGTAGGCCAGAAAGCCGGGGTGAGGTTTATCTAAATTCTTCAAACCCTATGGATTCACCTATAATAGATCCAAAATTTTTAAGTAATGAAAAAGATAGATACAATGTTGAAGCTGGTATTAACTTTGTTGAAGAAGTAACAAAATCAAAATATTTAAAATCAATTATCGTGAAAGCTAAATCTATAGATTTAGAAAAAACGACTATTGAAGAGAAAAAAGAGGATTTTAATAAAAGAGCGGTGTCAGTATACCATCCTTGTGGAACATGTCGCTTAGGTAAAGATATTGAACGTGACCCTGTCTCACTTGATTTTAAATTAAGACGATTTCAAAATATATGGATAGCTGATGCCTCTATTTTTCCAAGTATTCCGTCGGGTAACATCAATTCAGCTGTTATGATGTTGGCCTACAAGGCGGCAAAGTCAATCTCTCAACAGATAAACAAAAAGATGGTATCAAAAAGTAAGGAGAAAAATATTAATGACTGATTTATGTGTTAATATAAAAAAGCTCGAAACCTTCACAAAGAGTTACGTAAGTGTAGTAAGGCTTACTATGGAAGATGGCAGTCAAGGATGGGGGCAAATGTCGACATATTGTGCTGATATAACGGCTCAAATCTTTCACAGACAGGTTGCAAAGCATGTTCTGGGTCGTTTATTTGATGATTTTACTGATCTTGAAAATTTAATTTTAGAAAAAGAACATAAATACCCCGGCTCATATGTCCTTCGCGCAATAGCGGGTTTGGATACTGCACTTTGGGATTGGTGGGGGAAAAAAAATGAATTACCTGTTACGTCATTAATTGGAGGTAGTCCGGGTACCTTACCGGCTTATGGGTCATCAATGAAACGTGACATTACTCCTCAAGAAGAGGCTAATAGGCTGTTAGAGTTGCGTGACACTCAAGGTTTCAAAGCTTTTAAGTTTCGAATTGGGTCAGAGTGTGGACGAGGAAAAGATGAGTGGGAGGGACGTACAAGTGAAATCATTAAAGTTCTTCCGAGGGAGTTGGGTGATGACGTTGTTAAGCTTGTTGATGCGAATAGCTGTTACAGTGCGAACCAAGCGATTGAGATTGGCAAAGCTTTAGAGGATAATGGTATAACGCATTTTGAAGAACCATGCCCTTACTGGTTACCTGATGAAACAAAAAAAGTTACGGATGCTCTTAAAATTGATGTAACGGGAGGGGAGCAGGATTGTGACCTTCGAATTTGGAACGATATGATTGATAGGCGAGTAGTTGATATAGTTCAACCTGATGTAATGTACATGGGAGGACTTTCTAGAGCCCTATTGGTTGCAGACCTAGCAAACAAGGCAAATATTACTTGTACGCCTCATGCGGCTAATTTATCGCTTGTCACGATGTGTACTATGCACTTTTTAAATGCTATCCCAAATGCCGGAAAATATTTAGAGCTTTCTATTGAAGGAGAAGATTACTACCCCTGGCAGGGAGATCTATTTTTAGGTGATCCATTTAAAGTATCTGACGGTAATGTGGAAATTACAAACAAACCAGGGTGGGGTGTAGAGTTCAGTCCATTATGGTTGGAAAAGGCAGAGTATAACTGTTCTGAAGTTTAGACTTTAACAAGTATTAACACTTAAAAATGTTATTATTAAATTTTAAACCTTGTGGCGGAAAACGGAGTTGGGTCCATTGGAGTCGCCGTTTTATTAATAAATGAAGAAATTATCTCTGCAGAACCTGGTGCTAACGATAAACCAAGATGTTGGTGACCAAAATTAAACCACAAACCAGGATGTCTGGGTGCAGGACTTATTATCGGTAAAGAATCAATTAAAGTTGGGCGCCTCCCCATCCAGGGTGTATCCTCGACTTCATCGCCCATTTTATAGACCTGGCGCGCCCTTTTTACTGACTCCCTTATTTGAGAGTAATTAGGGTCTGCATCTCTCCACGTAAGTTCAACACCGGACGTAACTCTTACACCTTGCTTCATTGGGGCCATAATAAAACCACCATCTACATCCAATATGGTACGATTAAGGGAG
>CAJIZW010000136.1 GCA_905181985.1 uncultured Paracoccaceae bacterium
TCCTGGATGAGGATCCACCGGCTAAAAGGATTATCGGAACATTATTTTTCAAATACCCAGCCTTTTTATTCGCTTAACTTTATCCTGTAAAAGTCTCATAACAAAGTAGTATTCAAAAAATTAATATATTTAACAATTTAAAATATTGATTTAGTTTTTAAAAGCTTAGACAGCTTAGCAGAATTATTTTGTTAACGAATTTAATATATGAATATTACACTTTCTTAAAATATAGGTTTTTCTGCATTTTATCGAGTATTTTCTGTTAACCTTCTCTTTACATACGTTTCAGTTGAATCGAGCAAGGTATTTAAATTGTCTCCCTCAAAAAAGTGATTGGCTTCTGGAACCTCTTGGTGGGTTATTGTAATACCTTTTTGTTCGTGAAGTTTTTCAACAAGCGTTACTGTGTCCTCAGGAGCTGAAACTCGATCTTTTAACCCATTTATAATTAACCCAGAGGCTGGGCACGGTGCAAGAAAGCTATAATCATAACCTGGCCCGTGTGGAGGGGATACTGTTACAAACCCTGTGACCTCAGGCCTTCGCATTAGCAGTTGCATACCTATCCACCCACCAAAGCTGAAGCCAGCCACCCAGCAATGCTTAGTGTTCTGGTTCATTGATTGCAAATAATCTAAAGCTGATGCGGCGTCTGACAGCTCTCCAACACCTTCGTCAAACTCTCCCTGACTCCGTCCAACACCACGAAAGTTAAACCTCAATACATTAAATCCCATATTGTAAAATTTGTAATGTAAATTATAAACCACACGGTTATTCATAGTCCCACCGAACTTAGGGCTGGGATGCAAGATAATTGCTATTGGAGCATCTTTTGTTTTGTTTGGGTGATATCTGCCTTGCAAACGACCTTCTGGTCCTGGAAATATTACTTCGGGCATTTAGTTGGTCCTTAAATGTGGTTTTAATATAAGGTCATTCTTGACTGTAACAAATATGTAGTTTAGAATCATTCTAAAGTAGGAAAAATAACCAAGGCTTATTTTATAAAAGCGTTAATGCTTGCTTCGGCTGAGGTCAATAAAATTCGAAGGATTAAAAGTGAAACTAAGTACTAAAGGCAGGTACGCTATGATAGCATTAGCCGATATAGCCCAAAGCGATTCTGGTGATGTAGTAAATTTAAGTGATCTTTCAAAGCGTCAAAACCTTTCTTTGCATTATTTAGAACAGTTATTTGTGAAGCTAAGACGAGCAGGAATAGTGGAATCCATTAGGGGCCCTAGTGGTGGGTATAAATTGGCAAAGTCTCCAGAAACTATTCGAGTGACAGAAATTCTAGAAGCAGTTGATGAGACGGTAAATGCTCTTCATACGGGCGCGGGCGTTTCAGGCGCGCTGTCAGGCTCTAAAGCTCAATCTTTGTCTAACCGCTTGTGGGAAAGTTTGTCAGCGCACGTATATGTTTTTTTACATCAAATTCGCCTTTCAGACGTTGCTCAAAATGGTCTTACTCCATGCCCTGCTGTACCTACATTATTCACAGTTATTGATGATGAATAGCAATAAAATTTGTTTTGAACGACAAGGTTAAGTTTTTGCAACGTATTTATTTAGACCATAATGCTAGTACTCCGCTTCGTAAGGAAGCAAAAGATGCTATGCTTGCAGTAATTGATGAATTTGGAAACCCGTCCTCTATACATTTAGAGGGTAGAAAGGCAAAAGGTATAGTAGAGCGCGCTAGAGCCCAGATTGCTCAGGCGATAGGGGCATCTAATGCAAAAATAATATTTACTTCGAGTGCAACTGAAGCATGTGCCTTAGCGCTCAAAGGAAAAAAATTATTAGGCTCTGAAGTTGAGCATGAGGCAGTTTTGTCGTGGATTTCAACGACCTTAGAAACAAATTTAGATGGACTTGTTACAGTTGAAAATCCAAGCCAAAGCGCACTTCAATTAGCAAATAGTGAAACTGGTATAATTCAGGATTTACCTAAAAATTTAGCGGCATCTGATTTGACTCAGGCCTTTGGTAAAATTCCCTTAGCATTTTCTTGGCTTGGAATTGGGTTGGGAATAATCTCTGGACATAAGATCGGTGGACCAAAGGGAATTGGCGCCTTAGTGATAAGCGATAACCTGGATGTAGAGCCTTTGATAATTGGTGGAGGTCAGGAGCAAGGAATTCGCGCTGGAACAGAGAACGTTATTGCAATTGCGGGCTTTGGTGCGGCAGCAGAGGCGTCCTCAAAGGATTTAAACTCAGGGCTTTGGGACGAAGTGTCTAGGATTCGAGATAAATTAGAAGATTTTATAGAAACAGAAACTGACGATACGATTATTATTGGTAAAACAGTTAATCGTTTGCCAAATACCAGCTGTTTCTCTGTACCTGGGTGGAAAAGCGAAGTACAGGTCATGCAAATGGATTTAGCAGGGTTTTCAATCTCTGCTGGATCGGCTTGTTCCAGTGGTAAGGTCAGGAAAAGTAAAGTCTTAAAGGCTATGGGCCATAGTGAAGAAGTAAATAAATCAGCTGTGCGAGTAAGTTTAGGTTTGCAGACAAATATAGAGGATATAGAGAAATTTTTTTATTCTTGGAATTCATCAAGGAAATTTTTTCAGGCAAGAATTATTTAACTTTAATTGGAGATGATTATGACATCGTTAGACGTAAAAGACGGAGTTGACCAGGAAACTGTGGAGGCGGTTCGTAGTGTCGGAGGACACTATAAATATGGCTGGGAAACAGAAATTGAAATGGACTATGCTCCAAAAGGTCTCGACTCAGACATAGTTAGATTAATATCCGCAAAGAATAATGAGCCTGAGTGGATGACTAACTGGCGGTTAGATGCGTTCTCAAGGTGGGAAAAATTGGAAGAGCCCAATTGGGCAATGGTGGATTATCCTAAAATAGATTATCAAGATATTTATTACTATGCTTCTCCAAAATCAATGGCCGAGAAACCTAAGTCTCTAGATGATGTAGATCCTAAATTATTGGAAACTTATAAAAAGCTTGGAATCCCTTTAAAAGAACAACTGATATTGGCAGGAGTTGAAGGGGCAGAAGACGTAAACCTTGATGAGAGAAAAGTTGCAGTAGATGCAGTATTTGACTCTGTATCAATTGGAACGACATTCAAAGATGAACTGCGTAAAGCTGGTGTAATTTTTTGCTCAATTTCTGAAGCTATTACGGAGCACCCCGAACTTGTTAAGAAATATTTAGGTTCTGTTGTGCCAGTTACTGACAATTATTTTGCTACGTTGAATTCAGCAGTTTTTTCAGACGGATCTTTTGTTTATATACCAGAAGGGGTTAGGTGCCCTATGGAGCTTAGCACATATTTTCGAATAAATGCGGAAAATACTGGGCAGTTTGAGCGGACGCTAATAATCGCAGAAAAGGGCTCTTATGTTTCTTACCTTGAGGGTTGTACAGCTCCTAAGCGAGATACTAATCAGTTACATGCGGCTATTGTTGAGCTGGTAATATTAGAGGATGCAGAAGTAAAATACTCAACGGTTCAGAATTGGTACCCTGGTGATGAAAATGGCTTGGGAGGAATTTATAATTTTGTTACTAAAAGAGCTGATTGCCGTGGAGACAGGTCGAAGGTTATGTGGACGCAAGTTGAGACTGGTTCGGCCGTAACTTGGAAATACCCTAGCTGTATATTAAGGGGTAACGAGTCTCAGGGTGAGTTTTATTCGATTGCGATAGCAAACAATTTTCAACAAGCTGATACAGGTACAAAAATGATTCACTTGGGTAAAAATACTAAAAGTAGAATTGTTTCCAAGGGAATTAGTGCTGGTAATGCGCAAAATACGTACAGAGGTTTGGTTAGTATGCACCCTAAAGCGACAAGTAGTAGGAACTATACCCAATGTGATTCTCTTTTGATAGGAAACAAATGTGGGGCACATACAGTTCCTTATATAGAAGTTAAAAATAATTCCTCTCGAGTGGAACATGAAGCTACGACTTCTAAAGTAGACGATGATCAATTGTTCTACTGTAGGCAAAGGGGCGTGAATGAAGAAGATGCTGTTGCATTAGTAGTTAATGGTTTTTGTAAAGAGGTGCTCCAAGCACTCCCAATGGAATTTGCAATGGAAGCCCAACAATTAGTAGCTATAAGTTTAGAGGGCTCAGTGGGGTAAAATTAAATGTGTTTTGAGAATTAAATTTAATGATGGGCAGCAAATAAATTTACTTATAAGACGTCTGTTAAATTAGAAGAATTAATTACTATTTGGGAAAATAAATGTTAAAAATAAAAAATCTAAAAGTTGAACTTGAAGAAGAAAATAAGGAAATTTTAAAAGGTATTAACCTTGAAATAGAGAGTGGCTCTGTTCATGCAATTATGGGGCCGAATGGGTCTGGAAAATCAACACTCTCTTATGTTTTATCAGGAAAAAAAGGTTATAAGGTCACAAATGGTGAGGTCGAGCTAGCTGGAGAACCTATTCTTGAACTTGAACCTGAAGAAAGGGCTGCGTCAGGTCTCTTTTTGGCTTTTCAATACCCTGTGGAAATTCCAGGCGTAGGCAATATGACTTTTTTAAGGACGGCAATGAATTCTCAACGAAAATTTCGGGGTGAAACTGAATTAAGTGCGGCTGATTTTTTGAAACTAGTCCGCGAGAAAGCGAAAGAACTGAAAATAGACTCTGAAATGCTTAAAAGACCAGTAAATGTAGGTTTCTCTGGCGGTGAGAAAAAAAGAAATGAAATCTTACAGATGGCTTTGTTAGAGCCTAAAATGTGTGTGCTTGATGAAACTGATTCTGGCCTCGACGTTGATGCGATGAAGCTAGTTGCTGACGGGGTAAACGCTCTTCGTGATAAGGGAAGGGCCTTCCTCGTCATAACACATTACCAACGTTTACTCGATCATATTAAACCAGATTTTGTTCACATTATGGCTGATGGCCGAATAATTAAATCTGGTGGTCCTGAATTAGCATTACAAGTAGAAAACAATGGATATTCCGACCTTTTGGCAGAGGTGCAATAATGCCGTTATCTCAAAAGCTACCCGATGATTTAAATCAGAGAATTTCATCTTTAAAGTTACCTAAAAATAATACTAAAAAAAGATGTGAAGCACTCAAAAGAATAAAAGTCATGGGTTTACCTAGTAGGAGGGACGAATATTGGAAATATACCAACCCTAGCCTATTTAATAATCTTTTTTCTGATAAAAATGTTGTCATAGGGTCTGATGATAAATTGAATTTTGATAGTATTGGCTGTTTTAAATTAATATTTACGGATGGAGTATTCGATCAAGAATCCTCTGATTCTTTAGAAAGTGAAGAACTTGAGCTTGTTCGAATTTCTGATTCTTCAGTAGATAAAGCTAATTGGTTAGAAGATTTTTATGGTAGTTTAGAAGAAGCTGGCCAAAATCCTGTTGATAGACCCTTGGCAAAGTTGAATACGGCATTTGCAACGGATGGTCTTGCACTTCGCGTGACTGGTAAAATCACTAAACCGATAAATATAGTTTATAATGAGACTTCATATAGGTCAGATGTTAATCTACATCATTGTATTAAACTTGAGCAGGGTTCTAGTTTGACTCTCATAGAGAGTGGTTCTGTTTCCTCAAGGCTAAATAAAGTTACTGAATTAGAGGTCGCTCAAGACAGTTCTTTTCATCATGTGTGTGCTCAAACTAATAATGTGGATAAAATAGTGTCGACTCACCTTTTCGCAAGGTTATGGGAAAATAGTGTTTTGAAGTCATTTACCCTTACAACTAGTGGAGCTCTTACTAGAAATGAACATGTGGTTGAATTAAAGGGTAATAATGGAATTTCACATTTAGCGGCCGCATGCATAGGTGAGGGAAGATTTCATCATGATGATACAGTATTTGTGACACATGAGGGAACGCACTGTGAAAGTAGGCAGGTATTTAAAAAGGTTTTAAAGAAGGGTGCTTTTGGTATTTTTCAGGGTAAGATTTTGGTAAAACCTGGTGCTCAGAAAACTGATGGATACCAGATAAGTCAGTCTTTACTTTTGGATGATGATAGCCAGTTTTTAGCAAAACCAGAGCTTGAAATTTATGCAGATGATGTTGTTTGTTCACATGGTTCAACATCTGGGGCAATAGACGAAGAAGGATTGTTTTACCTTAGGGCGCGGGGAGTACCTGAAAATACTGCAAAGGATTTACTTATACTTGCATTCTTGGCTGAGGCGCTGGCTGAAATAGAAGATACAAAAATTTCAGAACTTCTTTTAACTTATTTAGAGCGTTCGCTTTAGGGTTTGATGATCTAATATGACTACAGCTCAGTTAATTTTAGCTAACTATAGGTCCCCTAAGAAGGCTTTTACCGAAAAGCTTTCAGAAGGAATTTCTGAAACAAAGGTATTTATATGGTTGCTGATTGCGTGCTTTCTTCAGTTTCTTGCTAGATTACCCTTGCTCTCTCGTGAAGCTCATTTGGATATTGACGGCCCATCGTTAGTTTCCTTGATTGGAGGCGTCTTGATTGGATCTATTTTCCTGGCGCCTTTAGTTTTTTACGTATTCTCTATGTTGCTATGTTTTGTTGTTAGGTTTTGGTTTAAAGATTTGAATTGGATTTATTTTAGAGGAGCTTTTTTCTGGTCTTTACTCGCAATTAGCCCACTTGTGCTGGTTCGTGGTGTCTTGGTGGGGGTGTTGGGTTCCAGTTTTTATATAAACGTACTTTCAATTTTGGTATTTTTATATTTTATTATTTTAATAGTAAGTAATGTAAGAACAATAGATAGGGTTATGAATGCTAGCTGATTTTGTAAAACTAGTAATAAACACCATCAAGAATCCAAGAGAAGTTGCATTAAAAGTTTCACTGATTACTTTGCCTCCTGTCACACTTTGGTCTCTGGTCGTCTTAGTGGTTATTATTAGTGTTCTGTTATCTGAGTTGGCTAATTGGTTGTTACCTGTTGGGCCTACTCAACCTAGTTTAATCTTGATCAGTAGTCCGTTCTTAGCCACAGTTGTTCTAACTGTATTAATGGCAATAATGATTTTTTTAACATTCTTTATTGGAAAATTATTTGGTGGAACAGGATCCATCGAAAGTACTATTAGTATAATAGTTTGGTTGCAAACAACTATGATAGCCCTACAGGTTGTTCAACTTGTACTTATTCCATTTCTTCCTAGCCTTGCTATGGTTCTAGGGTTCCTCGCTGGGATATTATTCTTTTGGCTCTATGTAAATTTTATATTAGTACTTCATGGATTTACTTCACTTGGAAAGGTGTTTTTCGGAGTTATTGCATCAATGCTAGGTGTTATTTTTCTGTTTAGCCTACTAATAGGAACACTAATATCAACCTTTAGTTTTGGAGCTTAAGATGCTAGACGTAGAACTTATTCGAAAAGATTTTCCGATCTTAAATCGCCTTATAAATGATAAACCACTAATTTATCTAGACAACGGAGCTTCTGCACAAAAGCCTGAAGTCGTGATAGAGGCGATTACAAAAGGTTACTCCCAGGAATATGCAAATGTTCACCGTGGACTATATCACTTGTCAAATCTTGCAACGGAAAAGTACGAGTCTGTTAGAGATATTGTAGCAAAGTTTTTGAATGCGCCTAACCCAGCGCAAATTGTATTAAATTCTGGAACTACTGAAGGGTTAAATTCAATCGCGTACGGTTGGGCAATGCCGCGTTTGGAGTCTGGTGATGAAATTATTTTAAGTATAATGGAGCATCATGCAAACATTGTACCTTGGCATTTTCTTCGAGAAAAGCAGGGAGTAATACTTAAATGGATTGATTTAGAGGCAGATGGTTCATTTGATGAACAAAGATTAATTGACGCCATTTCTCCGAAAACAAAGTTAATCGCTATTACTCACTTGTCAAATGTTTTGGGGACAAAGGTCGATGTTAAACGTATATGCCAATACGCTAAGAAAAAGGGCGTTCCCGTGGTTGTGGATGGCTCACAAGCAGCAGCTCATATGCCAGTTGATGTTCAAGATATAGGGTGTGATTTTTATGCTGTAACTGGTCACAAGCTATATGGGCCCACAGGATCTGGGGCGCTTTACATTAGCCAAGACCGAATGAGGGAGATGAAACCCTTCATGGGCGGAGGCGATATGATTAAGGAGGTTCATAAAGACCTTATCACATACAATGAACCTCCCATGATTATGGAGGCTGGAACACCTGGCATCGTACAAACCATAGGTCTTGGGGTGGCTCTAGAGTATTTGTTGGAAATTGGAATGAATAATGTGGCAGCGCATGAAACTGAATTGACAAAATATGCTAATCAACAGCTTTTAAAACTAAACTGGTTGAATATACAGGGTAACTCACCTGATAAAGCAGGAATTTTCTCCTTTACTATTGAGGGTGCTGGCCATCCACATGATATTTCGACAGTTCTTGACAAAAAAGGTGTATGTGTCAGAGCTGGTCATCACTGCGCTCAGCCGCTTATGGAACATTTGGGCGTAACTGCTACCTGCAGAGCTTCTTTTGGGCTATATAATACTAAGGCTGAAATTGACTCGTTAGTGGAAGCGTTGAAACTATGTCACGAGCTTTTTGCTTAAATTCAGAAATATGATTAATCTTTGTAGTACTAATTTGTAGTTTTTGATTTTTGTCTAACCACATATCAACTATTTCTACTATTGAATTAACCTGGGAGTTATTCTCACCTAATTGTTTTCCAAGTTCCATTACAAGTTTATCGACTCTCTCTATATTTGTTACTCCTGAGTTAAGAGCTCTAGCGGCTGATGAGGGAGTGATTAATGAGTGGGCTGCTTTGGAATACTTATCGAAGGGAACAAGGTCACTAGTTTTTGCTCCAAGTTTTATGCAGAGCGCTGCAACCC
>CAJIZW010000137.1 GCA_905181985.1 uncultured Paracoccaceae bacterium
AAGCTAAGAGAATGGAAGAAAATAGTAGGACAGTGGATAGATTATAACGATCAGCTAATTTTCCCATGTAAAAGTTACCAAGCGCAAAACCCAACATTGTTAGGGTGAAAGGTAGTGACGCACTTGCTCGATCCACTCCAAACTCACTTTGAACTGAGGGTAAAACTAAGATAATAACCCACATCCCAGCATTCCCAACAATAGCTATCGTTAGAGAAATAGCCAACCTTAGCCAAGAATATGAGCTGTCATGTTGAGTGGTGGAAGCCATTTAGTAGATTTCCCAAGTTAAATTGTTTTTATATCAATTCAAATTAATTTTATTAAGACCTTCTTATGATGTAATAAACGGCATTGGCAATATTATAGTTTTTAGGGAGGCGAAATAATGACTCACCTTTTAAATCACATTTCCTTTGTACCAGATCTAGTTGTAGGGCAGGGAACGCCAGCAATATAGCGGTATATATAGCACATTTAGGTGATTTAATTACTAATTAGGCCATATTTTGGAAAAAAAAATGTTTTTTTTTGTTGACTAGGCGGATTATTGCCGATGTAAAGGGCTCAGCAAGTGTAACAGCTTGTCTAAATTCAGGTTTTTAAATCTGTTTCAACTTCTGTGAGGGTTTCTTAATCTTCATGGAGAACAAAATACAGGAAGGTAAATACAATGGATAAAATGAAAAAAACTATCGGAGCAATGACAGACCTAGGAATTGCGCTATTAACATTTGGTATTATCGCGTCACTACTAGTTGGCCCAGCTAATCTATCATTTGTTGGTAACGTTGTTGGAAATATCACAGATCTAGTCGCAGCGTTAGGTTCTAACGGACTTGTTGGCTTAATCACTCTGATGATCGTTCTAAACTTGGTTGACAGATAAGATTAATTTAAAATTTCCTTCCCCTGGCATGAAAGATAGTTTGTGGAAAAATTAAGTCAGAGGCTAGTAGTGCTCCAGCAGTTCATGATTACTGTGACCAAAGCTGGGTTCTCACTAGTTGGCTTAATTATCTTAGTCTATTTGTTGTTGGGGGAAGATTCAGGCCCTTACGTAGTATCAGTAATAGATAATATAAGTACATTCGTATCAGCAGTAACATCTCAAGCACTAATTGCGTTTGTTATAGTTGCAGGTCTACTATATTTTGGTCAAAACAAAAAATAGACTAAAATATTTTGAATGGTTAGTTTCTCTAGAAAAAATAAACTTTCATAAACCCATCATAAATCATTTTTACTGATAAATATATTAGAAAATATAGCCCAACCCAGCTGAGCCATCTGTATTTAATCATTAAGCGCATTATAAAAGTAGCGAAAAAAGCCATAAAAGCTATTGCCAAAACCAGCCCAAATATTAGCAAAGTGGTATCTTCTCTGGCGATAGCGGCCACTGCAATTACATTATCTATGGACATTGAAATATCTGCTACAGCTATAATAAAAAGTGCCGACATCAATTGGGCTAAAGGAGTTTTTGTTCCATTTACCTCGTTGCTGACTGTATTGCTTTCGTAATCGTTTGTTTGGTGGGTTTTGATGCTTAAGTAAAAACGCCAACACACCCAAAGTAATAAACATCCGCCCAGCAACAACACTCCAGGTATAGCAAGTAAAAAACTGGCTATAGAGGCAAAAAATATTCGGAAAAATGCAGCTAAACCCATTCCTATTAAAATAGCCTTCCGGCGAAGTTCTGGAGAAAGACTTGCTGCTGACATCCCTATTACCAAAGCATTATCACCTGATAAAATTATATCTGCAAAAATAATTTGTAATATTTGAGATGTTTGATCTAGAGGCATTATTTTCTTTAATATTTTAATTAATTTAATTCAATGTTTTATTCTCTATTTGTTAAATACAAGCATTTTATTTCATAATGAAATTTTTTATTTACAAAAGATTAATATGATGTACTTGCAGATTGCCTGAAGCAACATTAAGTCTTGGTAATAGAATTAAATTTATACGTAATAAAAGGGTATTGATCAAAATGTACGATCCAGTAGAAACTTATATGAACCTAGTGCCGATGGTAGTTGAACAAACTAGCAGAGGTGAGAGAGCCTACGATATATTCTCTAGACTTCTAAAGGAGAGAATAGTGTTCATAAATGGAGTCGTTCACGATGGAATGTCACATTTGATTGTTGCGCAGTTACTTCACTTGGAGGCAGAAAATCCTTCAAAGGAAATCAGCATGTATATCAACTCGCCAGGTGGGGTCGTAACCTCCGGATTGTCAATTTATGATACAATGCAGTATATTAAACCTAAGGTGTCAACCTTGTGTATGGGGCAAGCTGCGTCAATGGGCTCTTTGCTGCTGGCGGGTGGTGAAAAGGGAATGAGGTTTTCTTTGCCAAACTCTAGGATAATGGTTCATCAACCATCTGGTGGTTATCAAGGTCAGGCATCTGATATCATGATACACGCTGCAGAAACTCAAAAGTTAAAAGACAGGCTTAACCAAATATATGTAAAGCATACAGGACAGACGATAAAGGCAGTTGAGAAGGCCCTAGATAGAGATAATTTTATGTCTCCTGAAGAAGCAAAAGAGTGGGGGCATATCGATGAAATAGTTAGTAGTCGTAAGGAAACTACTACTTAATCGATAGTTAATTTAGAATTTTCCTAATATAGCTTTTGAAGTTGAATTTTACGTTGTACCTTTGTAAAGGCTGCCGTAATCTGCTTTCTGAATGTTATGTATAAGATAACCATAAGTGCTTTAATATTAATTAAGTGAACGGGTAAAAAAATGGCTACTAATACCAAGGATAGTAAAAATACTCTATATTGCTCGTTTTGTGGGAAATCTCAACACGAGGTAAGAAAACTTATAGCGGGTCCTACAGTTTTTATCTGTGATGAATGTGTCGAACTTTGTATGGATATTATTCGGGAAGAAACTAAATCATCTGAGTTGAAAGCTGATAATGGAGTCCCAATACCGCAAGAGATTTGTGATGTCCTTGATGATTATGTTATAGGTCAAGCTCACGCAAAACGTGTATTGTCGGTGGCAGTTCATAATCATTATAAGCGCCTTAATAATTCAACGGAAGTTGATGAAATAGAGCTATCAAAATCAAATATATTACTGATTGGTCCGACAGGATGTGGAAAAACACTTCTTGCTCAAACTCTAGCTAGAATCCTTGATGTTCCTTTTACAATGGCGGATGCCACAACCTTGACTGAGGCAGGTTATGTTGGTGAAGACGTAGAGAATATCATACTGAAGTTGCTTCAAGCTTCTGACTATAATGTTGAGAAAGCACAAAGGGGCATAGTATATATCGATGAAGTTGATAAAATAACAAGAAAGTCAGATAACCCGTCGATAACTCGAGATGTTTCTGGAGAAGGTGTGCAACAAGCATTATTAAAGGTAATGGAGGGGACGATTGCTTCTGTCCCACCGCAAGGAGGAAGAAAGCATCCACAGCAAGAATTTCTTCAGGTAGACACTACAAATATTTTATTTATTTGTGGCGGAGCTTTTTCAGGTTTAGATAAGATAATTTCTCAACGTGGTAAAGGTTCTGCAATGGGTTTTGGGGCTGATGTTAGAGAAGAAAATGATAAGGGTGTTGGTGAACTTTTTTCTGAACTTGAGCCTGAAGATCTTTTAAAGTTTGGACTTATACCTGAGTTTGTAGGACGGTTACCAGTATTAGCTACACTTGAGGATTTGGACGAAGAATCGTTAGTTACAATTCTTAGTAAGCCAAAAAATGCACTTGTTAAGCAATATCAAAAATTATTTGAATTAGAAGATGCAAAATTAACATTTACTGATGAAGCATTAGTGAACATTGCAAAGCGGGCTATCTCTCGTAAAACTGGTGCTCGTGGGTTGCGATCTATTCTAGAGGACATACTTTTAGATACAATGTTTGATTTACCTGCATTGGAAAATGTGAGTGAGGTTGTAGTAAATGCTGAAGCGGTAAATAAAGATGTAAGCCCTTTAATGATATATTCAGATGAAAATAAAAATATTGAAGTTTCAGCTAGTCAGTAAATATTAAGAATATAAATTTTTTATCAGATAATTTTTGAATTTTAATATATAACTAAAGTAATAATTTAATATAAGTTTAAAATATGGAATATTTTGTTGAAAGTAATTAAAAATATTTTGCGAGGGTTTACCTGGTGGCATAGTCAAACCTTAAATACTCAATTCTTTACTTGGCGCAAAGGCATTAAAGTCGGTCAGGATAAGACTGGAAATATATTCTATACTTCTAAGGATGGTGTAAAACGGTGGGTTATATTTAGTGGTGAGGCAGAGGCCTCGCATGTTAGCGCAGAGTGGCATGGGTGGTTGCATCATACCTGGGATGAATTACCCACGGAAAAGCCACTAATTAAACAAGCATGGCAATTAGAGCACATTGCAAATAAAACAGGAACTGTAGAGGCTTATGCTCCGGTGGGGTCTATAAAAAAGTCAACACCTGAGCCTCGGCGAGATTATGAGGCCTGGCGCCCACAGTAATAGTTTTGTGAGGAAGTATATATGTCAGAAAAAACTATAGAGATTTTTGTTGGAACAGTAGTACTTTTGGTAGCACTGTTTTTTTTAGCTTTCACTCTTAAAGTTACAAATTTTAACAATGGTGACGGCTCTTATAATTTAGGCGCTAGTTTCAGATCTGCGGAAGGGATTGACGTCGGAACTGAAGTCCGCATGGCTGGCGTCAAAATAGGTTCAGTAAGCAGCCTGCATCTCAATAGTGTTTCTTTACAGGCTGATGCAGAGTTTTTGATATTAACTGATATTAAAATTCCTGACGATAGCGCTGCTGTTATAAGTTCTGAAGGTTTGTTAGGGGGTAGTTTTGTCGAGATTCTTCCGGGTGGCTCATTTGAAGACTTAGTTTCTGGTGCTATAATACAAGACACACAGAGTTCAGTTAGCCTGATAAATCTACTTTTGAAATTATTTAGTGGTTCTAAAGAATGAAAATTGGAATTGTAATTTTTCTAATTTTTTACCCAATCACTCTACACTCTCAAACTGCAGATTTCACACTGGACCTCAATATTTCTACTAAAAGTATTGATATAATTGACGATTATAAATTAGAGGTTTCTAACTCTGATAAGGCATATTTGCGCGGATTAGATAAAATGAGGGGATCTAGTGTTGATTTAGAAATCCCCGTTGGTCAGGAGTTCACTTATGGGTCATTAATTATAACAGTAGAAGAGTGTAGGTATCCTGTGGACAATCCTACTGGAGATGCTTTTTCTTTTTTGAAAATCTTTAATTTAATAACAAATAAATATGACTTTCAAGGATGGATGATTGCATCTAGCCCTGCTTTAATGGCTCTTGATCACGCTCGTTACGATATCTGGTTAATTAGATGCAAACCTCTTGAGGAGTTACTTGTAGAGGTTGTAGAAGAAAATCTGCTTCACCCTGTAATGCGACCTTTAGGAGCTCTTGATAATTAGACTTTGTAGTTTCTATTGCCCCTAGAGATGCCAAATGATTTGTCAAAAATTGTACATCAAGTAATGAAAATCCTCCGTACTTTAACCTTGAAACAAGATATGCCAAAGCAATTTTTGAGGTATTTGATTTATTTGAAAACATACTTTCTCCAAAAAAAGCCTTTTTTATAGCTAACCCATAAACGCCACCCACTAACTCATGTTGATCCCATACTTCAACAGAGTGACAATGCCCTTGTTCGTGTAAATTTATGTAACACTCAGAAATCTTTGAGCTTATCCAAGTTTCTGGCCTGTCTGCACAATACTTAATTACACTGGAGAAGTTTGTATTAATTTTAATTTGATATTTTTGTTTTAAAATTAAATTGCGTAAAGATTTAGATATATGAAAATAAGTTAGCGGTATTATTCCACGATGCTCGGGTGAAACCCAGAATATGTTTGGATCATCTTTTCCTTGTGCCATTGGAAAAATACCGGTGCAATAAGCATTAAATATTACATCTGAATTTAGTTTCATATCGAACAATAACTTTGTATTTTTTAAACCAAACAAGTAATTTCAATGGTTAATTAGCTCTTATCTAGCCAGTTCTCTAACCAATGTATATTATAGTTTCCTTTAATGATGTCTTCGTTATTAAGGAGCGAATTAAATAGTGGTATAGTCGTATCAACTCCATCCACAATAAGTTCTCCGAGAGCTCGCTTTAATCTAGACAATGCAGCAGGCCGGTCTTCGGCGTGAACTATAAGTTTAGCAATAAGACTGTCGTAATAAGGTGGTATAACGTAGCCATCATATATAGCAGAGTCCAACCTAACCCCAAGTCCCCCAGGGGCATGAAACTGTGTTATTTTTCCAGGGCAGGGGGAAAAGTTTGGTAGTTTTTCTGCGTTTATCCGTACTTCAATTGCATGACCACTAACTTTAAGGTTTTCTTGAATAAGTTGCATTGGTAAACCCGCTGCAATTCTGATTTGTTCTTTCACTAAGTCCACGCCGTAGATAGCTTCTGTTATGGGGTGTTCCACTTGTAGCCTAGTGTTCATTTCAATAAAGTAGAATTCATTATTCTCATATAAAAATTCTATTGTGCCAGCTCCAGCATAATTTATCGAAGCTACCGCTTCGGCGCAGACTTTACCAATATTTTGTCGGACCTCGTTATTTATCGTTGGTCCTGGTGCTTCTTCAAATACCTTTTGATGTCTTCGTTGCAAAGAACAATCTCTTTCTCCAAGATATACGGCATTCCCTGCTCCATCTCCAAATACTTGGATTTCAATGTGTCTGGGAGTTCCTAAATATTTTTCAAGATATACTGCAGGATTACCAAAGTTTGAGTTTGCTTCTGAACGAGCAGTTATAAATGCATCACTCATCTCAGATTTAGAGGTCGCAACTTTCATCCCACGACCACCACCACCTGCTGTTGCCTTTATAATAATCGGATAGCCAATTTTCTCGGCTATTTCATAAGCTAACTCCAATGAGTCAACCTCTCCGGGGGAACCGGGAACGCAAGGAACTCCAAGTTTCCGCATTGTTTCTTTAGCTGTTATTTTATCACCCATAATTCGAATGTGTTCTGCTGTAGGGCCAATAAATTTTAAATCATGATCTTCTATTATCTGCACAAATTTTGAATTTTCTGATAGAAAACCATAACCTGGATGAATCGCTTGCGCGCCAGTTATCTCGCATGCAGAAATGATTGCTGGGATCGATAGATAACTCTTATTACTCGTTGGCGGTCCTATGCAAATAGCTTCATCTGCCATCCTGACGTGCATTGCGTCACTATCTGCGGTGGAGTGAACAGCTACTGTTTCAATCCCCATTTCTTTAGCTGCTCGAATGACTCTAAGTGCGATTTCGCCTCTATTCGCTATTAGTATTTTTTCAAACATTTTTCTTACTCAATAACCATTAGCGGTGCACCAAATTCAACTGGTGTACCATCTTCAATTAGAATACGCTTAATAGTACCGGCTTTTGGGGCCGGTATATGGTTCATTGTTTTCATAGCCTCAATTATTAACAGTGTTTGCCCTTCCGTTACATTAGTTCCGATGCTTACAAAGGGAGGGCTTCCTGGTTCAGTTTGAAGAAAGCAAGTTCCTACCATTGGAGAAGTTACTGCTCCATCTTCTAATGTTGGGTCTTCCGAACTTATTAATGTAGGGTTATTATCTGAGGAGCTAACATTAGGAACGATTTTTGTATTAATATTCTCAACAGGTAAACCTATTTTTGATTGCTGAGATAGCCTTACAGATATACCCCTATCGTCTCCTTCGTCGCGACTTATTTCTAACTTAGTCAAATCATTTTTTTTCAGTAATTCGATTAAATTTTCGATAAAAGAGAGATCTTCGTCACGTGATTTTTTTGTCATTTTCTTCCTTTAGTTGTAATAACCGATCAACTAATAACTTGATCATTTTTATTTGTATACTACCTGTTTAATTTAAAAGCTAGAATAGGCATAAATGTGCTTTGATTCAGTGTACTTTATTTTTGATTAAGTCCTCAACAACACTTGGATCTGCCAGAGTGGATATATCTCCGAGGCTATCACAATCATTCTCTGCAATTTTTCTAAGTATCCGGCGCATTATTTTTCCAGACCTAGTTTTAGGTAACCCAGGGGCCCATTGTATTATGTCTGGTTTTGCTATGGGGCCAATTTCTTTTCTTACCCAGTTTTCTAATTCCTCTTTTAATTCTTCTGTCGGTTCCTCTGTATTCATTAATGTTACATATGCGTATATTCCTTGACCCTTTATGGAATGAGGGTACCCTACAACAGCACTTTCGGCAACTTTAGGATGAGCTACAATAGCTGACTCTATCTCTGCAGTACCCATTCTGTGACCGGAAACATTAAGAACGTCATCAACCCGCCCAGTTATCCAATAGTAGCCGTCCTGATCTCGCCGGCAACCATCTCCTGTAAAGTAATAGCCTTTGTAGTCCGAAAAGTAAGTTTTCATGAAACGTTGGTGATCACCATAAATTGTTCGCATTTGACCTGGCCAGCTATCTTTTATACATAAAATACCTTCTGCTGAAGTTTCAGAAAGTTCTTGTCCCGTAGTTGGATCTAAAATTACTGGAACTATACCAAAAAAAGGTTTTGTTGCTGATCCTGGTTTTGTTGGAGTGGCTCCTGGAAGGGGAGTGATCAAGTGGCCACCTGTCTCTGTTTGCCACCAGGTATCTACTATGGGGCGAGTTCCTTGCCCTATGACTTCATTATACCATTTCCAAGCCTCTGGGTTTATGGGTTCTCCAACTGTACCTAGGACACGCAACTTATCCAGGTTATAGCTCTTAACCCATTGATTTCCTTGACCCATTAGTGCTCTAATAGCTGTGGGTGCTGTATAAAATTGGTTTACTGCATGTTTTTCGCAAATAGCCCAGAATCTTCCTGGGTCTGGATAATTAGGGACTCCTTCAAACATTACTGTCGTAGCACCGTTAGCCAATGGTCCATAAACTATGTAGCTGTGCCCAGTTATCCATCCAATATCAGCAGTACACCAGAATACATCATTACCCTGATAATCAAATGTATATTCGTGGGTCATTGAGGCGTACACTAGATAACCTCCACTTGTGTGGACAACTCCTTTTGGTTGGCCTGTGGACCCTGAAGTATAGAGAATAAACAGTGGGTCTTCAGCATTTATTTCTGTTGGAATACATTCGATAGATTCATTTTCTTCTAATTCGTGCAACCAATAATCACGACCGGCTTCCATAGAAACAGTTCCACCAGTTCGTCTAACAACCAACATTTTGGTCTTAGTCGTAGCTAAATTTAGAGCTTTATCAGCATTATTTTTTAACGGTGTATTTTTTCCACCTCTAGGCGCTTCGTCAGCAGTTATTAAAATCGACGCCTCACATCCAATAATTCTCGCTGATAAGGCATCTGAAGAGAATCCAGCAAATACAACAGAGTGTATGGCCCCAATTCTAGCGCAGGCAAGCATTGCGTAAGTTGCTTCTGGGATCATTGGCATATATATGACCACTCGATCTCCTTTTTTTGCTCCCATAGCTTTTAAAACATTAGCAAACTTGTTAACTTTCTCGTATAACTCTCTGTAAGTTATATGTAAGGCTTGGTCACTTGGGTTATCAGGTTCCCAAATTATCGCAACTTTATCACCTAGTTTTTCTAAGTGGCGATCTACACAGTTGTAAGCAACATTAAGTGTTCCGTCTTCATACCATTTTATATTAACTTTTTCGAATTCGTAGGATACGTTCTTAACTTTTGAGTAAGGTTTAATCCAATTTATTCGATGGCCAACTTCACCCCAAAAACCATCTGGATCTGAAATGGATTTCTCATACATTTCTTCATACATTGTTTTATTTATTAAAGTTTTTGATATGAATTCATTTGATGGTGGGAATACTGTTTTTGACATTAAATATCTCCTACATACTCATGATTTAAGTATATTTCATGAGCCCTAATACAGTAAACTTAAAAGTGTTTAAAGGGTAAAGGTCTGAGTTTTACTTTTGTCACAAAGAAATAATAAATGGTTAAAAGAACATAATTATTTTAATTTGAATTAAGAGTAAAATTGTTAATAAATTATTAAAAAAGGGATATGTGTTAACTGTTTAATATTTGTGGATCCCAATCTTCAAGAATCCACAAATAAACTAGTTTTTAACAGCTATAATACATTTTATATTCAACCGGATGAGGAGTATGTTCATATGCATAGACCTCTTCCCACTTGAGATCCGCATAGCCGCGGATTTGACTTTTTGTAAACACATTACCTGTGAGTAAAAAATCTTGATCTGAATCTAAAGAATTCAAAGCCTCTCGAAGAGAAGCACACACAGTAGGAATTCCTGTTAACTCTTCTGGCGGTAAGTCGTATAAATCTTTGTCAGATGAAGGGCCAGGGTCGATTTTATTTTTAATGCCATCTAACCCAGCCATAAGCAAAGCAGCGAAACATAAGTATGGATTTGCTGCTGGGTCTGGGAACCTAGCTTCAACTCTTTTCGCATTAGGGTTTTCTGCCCATGGAATTCTTATACAACCTGATCTATTTCGAGCTGAATAAGCTCTCAAAACTGGTGCTTCAAAGCCTGGGATAAGTCTTTTGTAACTATTTGTAGTGGGGTTTGTAAATGCATTTAGTGCCTTAGCATGTTTCAAGAGGCCACCGATAAAATATAATGCTTCTTGAGAAAGGTCCGCATACTTATCGCCAGAAAATAGTGGCTTTCCTTCCTTAAATATAGACATATTAACGTGCATGCCTGACCCATTGTCACCTGAAATAGGTTTGGGCATAAAAGTTGCAGATTTTCCATATGCATTTGCCACATTGTGTATTACATATTTATGTTTTTGAAGCTCATCCGCTTGATGAGTTAAAGATCCAAAAATCAACCCTAACTCATGTTGGCAAGATGCTACTTCGTGGTGATGCTTGTCTACTTTCATACCCATTCGCTTCATTGTAGAAAGCATCTCACCTCTAAGGTCATGGGAAGTGTCTGTAGGGTTAACAGGGAAATACCCGCCTTTTACTGCAGGCCTATGACCCATATTACCAATTTCATACTGCGTATCTGAATTCCATGATGCATCATCAGCATCAACCTCAAAAGAGACCTTATTCATTTCAACAGAAAATCTAACGTCGTCAAATAAGAAAAACTCAGCCTCAGGTCCAAAATATGAAACATCACCAATACCTGTCGACTTCAGGTAAGTCTCAGCCTTTTGCGCTGTACCTCTTGGGTCTCTGTCATAAGGTTCGTTCGTGTCAGGTTCTAAAACACTGCAGTGAATACATAATGTTTTTTCGGCATAGAATGGATCGATATAATTTGTACTTACATCTGGCATTAATTTCATATCACTCTGGTCAATTGATTTCCATCCAGCGATAGAGGAGCCATCAAACATAAAGCCATCAGCCAAAAAATCTTCATCCACTTGGTCTGACATTAGTGTTACATGTTGAAGCTTCCCTCTTGGATCAGTGAATCTAAGATCTACATACGCTACTTCTTCATCTAGAATTTTCTTAAGTATATTTATAGTACTCATTTTGTAAATGTCCTTATTTGCCAACTTGTTATATAGGAATTGTATTAAAGAGCATCGTCTCCAGACTCACCAGTTCTAATTCTAATTGCTTGTTCGAGGTTTGATACAAATATCTTACCATCGCCAATTTTATCGGTTTTGGCAGAACTTATAATCGCTTCAATCGCTGCGTCTAAAAGATCGTCTGTAATTGCTACTTCGATTTTTACTTTAGGCAAAAAGTCTACAACGTACTCAGCACCTCTATAAAGCTCTGTGTGACCTTTTTGTCTACCAAACCCTTTGACTTCTGTAACACTTAGGCCTTGAATGCCAAGTTCTTGAAGCGCTTCCTTTACTTCATCCAGTTTGAAGGGCTTTATTATTGCTTCGATTTTTTTCATGATTAATACTCTCCTGAAATAACAATCATAATTTTCTCTTAAATTTTCAATAACTAAATTGGTAAATACTCCCTTCGATTATATAAATTAACAAAATTGCTTAATTTATAATCTATATGATTAATAATTAGTCATTATAAAATTTATATTAATTAAAACTTTTACAAAAAGAAAAAACTTAAGTTTTGTAGTTAGAGGCTTCTATAATTATAAAATGATTTAGTTCATGATATTTCTCCCACTTTAAACAATATTAAAGTGTAGAAATTTTCTTAATTATTTAATTTTAAGAAAACTTTCATTTTATGCTCGCATCTTGCAGATAGCTTTGCTAAACGATGCGCAATCAAGTTGAGAGTATATCTTAGCTTATAAATTTATGCGGGTGTGGCGGAATTGGTAGACGCACCAGATTTAGGTTCTGGCGCCGCAAGGCGTGGGGGTTCAAGTCCCTTCACCCGCACCATTTAAATGTAAGAGGAACACTATCATGCAGGTCACAGAGACCCTTAGTGAAGGCTTAAAACGTGGTTACGAAATAAAGCTCACGTCTAAGGAATTGGATAAAAAAGTTACAGAAGATCTTATGGCGGCTCAGCCTGATATGGAGATGAAGGGCTTTCGAAAAGGAAAAGTTCCTTTAGCATTGATGAAAAAGAAGTTTGGAGAGCAAGTCACGGGCGAAGCGATGCAAAAAAGTATCGATGAAGCTATGGCGAAGCATTTAAAAGAAACTGGAGATCGGCCAGCCCAGCAACCAGTGATGAAAATGAAAAGTGAAACTTGGAAACCGGGAGATGATGTGGAGGTAGCTGTGAGCTACGAAAAGCTTCCTGATTTACCAGAAATAGACTTTAAAAAGATAAAGCTTGAAAAACTTTCAGTAAAAGCAACAGATGACGATGTCTCTAAGGCGCTTTCTGAGTTGGCTGGAACCTCGAAAGATTTTGTAGATCGAAAAAAGGGAGCTAAGGCAAAAAATGACGATCAAGTTATTATAGATTTTGTTGGAAAAGTAGACGGTGAAATTTTTGATGGAGGTACTGGAGAAGACTATCCTCTAGTTTTAGGCTCAAATTCTTTTATTCCTGGATTTGAAGAACAGTTAATAGGAGCTAAAGTCGGAGAAAAGGTTGAAGTAAAGGTAAACTTTCCTGAAGACTATCAAGCAGAAAATCTAAAGGGAAAAGCTGCAATTTTTGATTGTACTTTAAAAGGGGTCAAAGAGGCGGTGCCAGCAGAGATCAATGATGATTTAGCAAAAAGATTTGGCGCAGATGATTTGAAGGGTTTAAATCAGAGAATCTCTGACAGTTTAGAGCAAGAGTATGCTGGTGCTGCTCGCTCTGTTATGAAAAGGAAACTTCTTGATAAGTTGGCAAAATCAGTAAAAATTGATTTACCTCCAAGTTTAGTTGAGGCTGAGGCTAGTCAAATTGCACATCAGCTGTGGCACGAAGAAAATCCTGAAGTGCAGGGGCACGATCACCCTGAAATAGAAACAAAAGATGAGCATACGGAGTTAGCACAGCGAAGGGTTGGTCTAGGTCTTATCGTGGCAGAGCTTGGTAGAAAAAATGACATCGAGGTTACAGAAGCAGAGGTAAGTCAAGCTGTCATGAACCAAGCTAGGCAATACCCAGGTCAAGAAAAACAGTTTTTTGATTTTATGAAGTCAAACCCACAGATGCAAGAACAGATCAGAGCTCCTATATTTGAAGACAAAGTTATAGATTTTATTTTTGAACTAGTGGAAGTCAGTGAAAAAACTGTAAAGAAAGCTGATTTAGAAAAGGCAGTGAAAAAGCTTGAGGAATCTTGATTACATAATCACTATGACTTTGGTATAATATGAATATATTAAAGTAAAAAAACCGCGCTTATTTTGCGCGGTTTTTTTTATTTTTTACTTTTCAGTAGAGTCGTCAGAAGCAAGTTCGCTGTCTTCTTTTGAAGGCTCAACTAAATCATCATCCATAGAAGCTGCAGCTCCAATATCATCAAATAATTCAGCAATTTCAAACTCTGCCTCTGCCTCTGCCTCTGCGGCGAGCTGTTGAATTGATTTCCCTTTGGCCTGTAAGGTTGCTTCCTCTTCAGATCTTGCAATGTTTAAAGTGAATGCTGTCTCTACTTCTGGATGTAGAACAATACTGACCTCGTGTATTCCAAGTTCCTTTATTGGACGTCTTAAAGAGATTTGATTTTTATCGACTACAAACCCAGACTTAATAGCAACTTCTGCCGCGTCACGGGTACTCACCGAGCCGTATAAGGATCCTGAATCTGATGCTTGCCGTATTATCACGAAGCTTTGACCAACTATCTTCGCAGCCGCATCTTCGGCCTCTTTTTTAGTCTCTAAATTTCTGGCTTCTAATTCAGTTTTTTTAGATTTAAATGCCTCAATATTTTTATCTGTGGCATTCATTGCTTTACCCTGGGAAAGTAAAAAATTTCTTGCAAAACCCGGTTTTACATCTACGACGTCTCCCATTTGACCTAGTTTCGCAATGCGTTCGAGAAGAATTACTTGCATATGTGTATTCCTTATCTAACTGAGTAGGGCAAAAGACCAATAAAACGAGCGCGTTTTATTGCTTGAGCAAGCCTACGTTGATTTTTAGCGCCAACTGAAGTTATACGTGACGGAACTATTTTACCTCGTTCTGATATATATCTTTGAAGTAATCGGATATCTTTATAATCAATTGATGGTGCTTTGTCGCCGACAAACGGGTCGGTTTTACGACGTCTGAAAAATGGTTGAACTGACATTATTTTTTCCTTTAATGGTTAGAGTGCGAAGATGGACGCCGTTCTCTATCGTCGCGCTTTTGCATTTGTACGGATGGGCCTTCTTCATGTTTATCAACTTTAATCGTTAAAAGTCTCAAAATATCCTCATGGATTCCCATCAATCTTTCCATTTCTTGAACTGCTGTAGCGGGTGCATCTGACTTTAAAAAAGAGTAATGTCCTTTACGATTCTTCTTTATCTTGTAAGCCATTGTTTTTAGACCCCAATATTCACTTTCTACTACTGTTCCACCATTTTCTGTTAAGATTGTTGAAAAGTGCTCTACTAGGCTTTCTGCCTGTACATTTGAAAGATCTTGCCGGGATATGAATACATGTTCGTATAAAGGCATATATTTTCCTATTCGAATTGCTTGCTTCAAAGGAGGGGCTATTTAAAGTCTCCGCACCCTTCCACGAGAGGCAACGCGTTAAATATAAAAACGAAGACCAGCGGGATATAACAGGTGCCCACTAATATGCAAGTGATTTCACTAAGAATTGTTGCTAGTTCTTGTAGACTTCATTTCTGTGGTCTAAAGACTGAATTAAAGGATGTTATGTATGAGAGCTTTAGTATTTCCGGGCCAGGGATCGCAAGTAATTGGCATGGGTAAAGAATTATCGGAAACTTACCCTGAGGCGCGAGCTGTGTTTGAGGAAGTGGACGAGGCATTAGGGGAAAATTTGAGTAAACTTATTTGGGAAGGTGAGTTAAATGAACTGACCTTAACTAAGAATGCTCAACCTGCTTTGATGGCGACATCAATGGCTACCTTAGCAGCCTTGATTGTTGAAGGTTTTACTTTTCAAGATTGCAATTTTGTGGCTGGACACTCTTTAGGAGAGTATTCAGCATTAGCTTCGGTTGGTTGTTTAACCGTAGAGGATACTGCTAAACTTTTGAGAATTAGGGGTAACGCGATGCAGGATGCTGTGCCAGTTGGCGAGGGAGCTATGGCAGCAATTTTGGGTTTGGATTTTCTTAAAGTCCTAGAGATTGCGAAAGAAGCAGCGGGTAAAGGTATTTGTGATGTTGCAAACGATAATGATCCGTCCCAGGTAGTTGTTTCGGGTGATAGGGCGGCGGTAGATAGGGCTATTAACATTTCTAAAGATCACGGTGCAAAAAGAGCAATTTTACTCCCCGTTAGCGCTCCTTTCCATTGTAAATTGATGTTTCCTGCCGAAACAGTAATGAAACAAGCTCTGTCTCAAGTAACTATCAGAGAACCTAAAATTCCTATTATTAGTAATATAAATGCTGAGCCTACTATTGATCCTGATTTAATAAAAAAACAATTGATAGAGCAAGTTACTGGAACAGTTCAGTGGAGAAAAAGTGTTTTGTATATGAGTACACATAATGTTAGAGAAATGTGGGAAATTGGTGCAGGAAAAGCATTATCGGGTATGGTCAGACGAATTGATAAATCGATTAACACTCGAGCTATTATAAAAATCCAAGATGTGATAGAATCAATGGAATTTCTGAATAATTCTTAAGGGGTTGAAATGTACGATTTGGTAGGAAAAAAAGCGTTAATCACAGGAGCTTCGGGAGGAATTGGTGCTGCGATTGCTTCGAGACTTCATAAAGCGGGGGCGATTGTCACATTGTCTGGGACAAGAACTGAGCCTTTAGAAAATCTTAGGGAAGAGTTAGGTGATAGGGCTTATGTGGTTCAATGTGATCTATCAGACTCAAACCTAGTAAGAGAACTTGCTAACACGGCGAGTGCTCATATGAATGGAATAGATATATTAGTTAATAATGCTGGCTTAACAATGGATAGTTTGTTTGTCCGGATGTCTGATGAGCAGTGGCAAAAAGTAATTGAAGTAAATTTGTCGTCTACTTTCAAATTATCAAGGGAAGTATTGCGAGGGATGATGAAAGCTCGGTGGGGCCGTATTATTAATATTTCTAGCGTAGTTGGAGTAACTGGAAATCCTGGGCAAGCAAATTATTGCGCTTCGAAGGCGGGCATTATAGGTATGTCAAAATCTTTGTCTTATGAGGTTGCAAGTCGCGGTATAACTGTAAACTGTATCGCCCCTGGTTTTATTAAAACTAATATGACTGAAAAACTTACAGAGGATCAAAAAAATAGTATTTTGAATCAAATACCTGCTAATCGAATGGGAGAAGCTAGTGATATAGCTGAAGGGGTAATTTATCTTGCAAGTTCTGGGGCTAACTATCTTACTGGAACAACTTTACATATAAATGGTGGCATGGCTATGATTTAGTAGCAATATTAAATAGTCGATGAATAACGTTTGCGTTGTTCAAATGATGTGCTATAGGCGGCGAATAAATAATTTATTACTTTCATTTTACTAATTAAATTGTTAATTGAAAAATCAAAATGGGTTATCCCTAAAAAATATAAGGAAAAAAAATGAGCGACATAGCAGATCGAGTAAAAAAAATCGTCGTTGAACATCTTGGAGTAGACGAAGAGAAAGTTGTTGAGAACGCATCTTTTATTGACGATTTAGGAGCAGATAGTCTTGATACCGTAGAACTGGTTATGGCATTTGAAGAGGAGTTCGAAATTGAAATTCCTGATGACGCAGCTGAGACTATTCAAACTTTCGGTGATGCTATAAAATTTATAAGCGGTGCCTCCTAGAGATATAAAATTAGTAATTTAATAGGTTTTTTTATAAAAACCCTTTAACTCCGATTACTTACGCTTATTAATATAAAAAATATCTGTTAGAATTAATATACGATAATATTGGTGTATTATAGCCTTTTATTCGTAGACTTGATTATTGTACTTTTACGTTTTTTTATATCAGTGTAATATAATTTTATGACGTTCATTCATATTATTTATGAGGTTTTTCTATGAGAAGAGTTGTGGTTACGGGTCTTGGAATGGTTACTCCTTTAGGCTGTGGTGTGGACCATACGTGGAAAGCGCTCCTAGAGGGAAAATCTGGAGCAGGAGCTATAAAGAGGTTTGATGCAAGCAATCTAAGCACGACATATGCGTGTGAAATTCCTAGAGATAAAAACCTAACAGGTTTTTTTGATCCTGATGACTGGATGGAACCTAAAGAGCAACGTAAAATAGATGATTTTATATTGTATGGAGTTTGTGCGGCATCTCAAGCAATAGCAGATTCTGCATGGTGCCCAACCAACAGTTATCAGTATGAAAGAACTGGAGTGTTGATAGGGTCTGGCATTGGAGGATTGTCATCAATTGCAGAAACAGCATTACTAATAAGAGACCGAGGACCTAAAAGGGTCTCACCGTTTTTTATTCCTGGGGCGTTGATAAATTTAATTTCTGGTCAGGTTTCAATAAAGTACGGCTTCAAGGGGCCAAATCATGCTGTTGTGACTGCCTGTTCTACTGGAGCTCATGCTATAGGAGATGCAGCTAGGTTTATTGCTTTCGATGATGCAGATGTGATGATTGCTGGTGGAGCGGAAAGTCCAATTTGTGAAATTGGAATGGCAGGGTTTAATGCATGTAAGGCGCTAAGCACCGCTCGAGCTGAAAACCCTGAAACTGCAAGTAGGCCTTGGGATAAAGATCGGGATGGCTTTGTTATGGGTGAAGGCTCTGGGGTGGTTGTTTTGGAGGAGTATGAACATGCTCTATCAAGAGGGGCAAAAATATACGCAGAAGTACTTGGTTACGGGTTATCAGGCGACGCGCATCATATAACTGCGCCGCCTATGAATCATGAAGGTGCCGAACGTGCGATGCGTGCTGCAGTCAAGCGAGCAGGTATTGCTGTATCGGATATCGATTATATTAACGCACATGGAACATCTACAATGGCGGATACTATTGAGTTGGGTGCAGTCGAAAGGTTACTAGGAGATTATGCTAAGGATACTCTGATGTCTTCCACGAAGTCAGCAACTGGGCATCTTCTCGGAGCTGCCGGTGCGATAGAAGCTATTTTTTCTATTTTGGCAATAAGAGATCAAGTAGCACCGCCTACTATAAATTTAGATAATCTTGATGCAGAAACTAATATGAATTTATGTGCAAATTCAAAAGTGGAAGCAAATATAAACATAGTTTTATCTAACTCTTTTGGCTTTGGGGGAACCAATGCGTGTCTTCTAATGGGTAAGATCAGCTAAATTATGCGCAACTCATTAGCCTCAAATGCATTTACAGTAGTTATAGTTCTTATTTTATTTTTTAGTGCTCTGATTGGTTGGGTTCAGGCAGAATATAAGGCTTCTGGTGGTTCAGAGGTACCAATTTGTTTCAAAGTCGGTTCGGGAGAAAACATAGAGTCTGTTTCTAAATCTCTTAAAACAGAAAAGCTAATTAGTAATCCTTTAATTTTCAGATTAGGTGTTAATTACACTGAAAAAAGTTCACACTTGAAGGCTGGTTCTTTTTTAATTCGAGAAAATTCATCTATGAGAGAGATAGTTGAATTGATTACGGGCGTCGGACAAAATACATGTGGTAAAGAGGTCTTATATCAAGCAGGGATTAACTCACATAAGGTTATTTTACGAGAGCTTAACCCGGAGACTAAAAAATATGAAGAGACTTTAAAGTTTGATCTTAAAAAGAACTCTAAACCTGATCAGTATAAAAATATTTTAAATGAAAAAGGTGTACGTTATCGGATAGTTTTTGCTGAGGGTATCACTAGTTGGCAAATAGTAGAGGCTTTAAAGGCCTCAGATTTTTTGACAGGTGAAATTGCTTCTTTACCTAGTGAGGGGTCTTTAGCTCCGAGGAGTTATGAGGTGCAATTTGGAATGAATCGATTAGTGTTGATTGATCTGATGCAGAGTGAGCAGATAAAAATTTTAAAAACTGCTTGGAATAAGAAAGACCCCAGTAGCCCTTTGAAAACTGTTGATGAAGCGCTTGTGCTTGCCTCAATAATTGAGAAAGAGACTGGGGTGGCCAGTGAACGTCATTTGGTTGCAAGTGTTTTTACCAATAGAATAAAAAAAGGTATGAAGTTGCAAACTGATCCATCAGTTACATATGGTATAACAAAAGGACGAAAATTTTTGGGACGAGGTCCGAATAAATCAGAACTTAAATTAGATACTCCTTATAATACATATATTCATCGAGGTTTACCACCTACACCGATTGCAAACCCTGGACGATTGGCTATTGAGGCGGCATTAAATCCAGAAAAAACAAATTATTTATTTTTTGTTGCGGATGGGTCAGGAGGCCATGCATTTTCAAAAAGCCTTAAAGAGCATAATAAAAACGTACGAGAGTGGCGGAAACTAAAGAAAACCAACTAGTCTATATTGTATGTGATATACTGCAGGTTTAATAACTTTAGGGGACTTAGTAGATTAAGATGTATAAAATTTAATCTTTCCTCTAACATATAGCTGATCAACGTAATGAAGGGTTTAAAATAGTATTTATGGCAGATAAATTGTGGACTAAGGTGAGGTCAGACGCAGAGTTAGCTATTAAGTCAGAACCATTACTTTCAATATTGATTCAATCAGCTATTTTAAATCATAGTTCTTTACAAGAATCTTTGATTTCCCAGATTGCTGAAAAATTATGTTCAACCAAGGTTCCCTACAAAATAATTTATGAAGTTGCAAATGAGGCATTTTGTGTTGACCCTAGGATCTTGAAAAGTGTTCAAGCTGATCTTCTTGCGGTATTTGACCGAGACCCATCATGCAATAGCGTTGTTCAACCTATCTTATACTTTAAAGGATTTGTGGCAATACAAGCTTACCGGGTAAGTCATTGGCTGTGGAATAATAACAGGTATGATTTTGCGTATTTAATTCAATCTCGCTCGAGTGAAGTGTTTGGAATTGATATTCATCCAGCAGCAAAAATAGGCAATGGTTTAATGATAGACCATGCGCACTCTATAGTTATTGGAGAGACAGCCACTGTAGGTAATGACGTATCGATGCTGCACTCGGTTACTCTTGGTGGAACAGGTTCTCGAGGTTTACAAAGGCATCCAACAATTGAAGACGGTGTTCTACTTGGTGCAGGGGCAAAGGTTTTAGGGAATATTACTGTTGGTCACTGTTCGAAAGTCGCTTCTGGGTCGGTAGTTCTGAAGTCTGTCCCCCCAAAAAAGACAGTTGCGGGTGTACCTGCTAAAATCGTTGGTGAGGCGGGTTGTACTCAACCTTCAATAACTATGGATCAATTAATAGGAAATAACTAATTTTCTTGCATAGTAGTTAGTTTTCTACTGGTTTAATTTAGGGCTAACATTAATTCTGGGTTCTCCAGATTATGCCTTATCTGACTTAATAATTCTGACCCTAAAGCTCCATCTATAGCTCTGTGGTCAACACTTAATGTTACTTTCATTATTGTCGCGATAGATAACTCTGTACCAGATTGATTAACAATTGGTTTTTTTATTGCTTGCCCAACAGCTAAAATTGCAGATTGAGGTGGGTTAATGATAGCGTCAAAATCTTCTATCTCATACATGCCTAAATTGGATATAGAGAAACTACCTCCTTGATATTCGTTGGGGGTTAATTTTCTTTCTTTAGCTCTTGTAGAAAGACTTTTCATTTCGTTGGATATCTTAGAAAGACTTTTAGTCTCTGCGTCAAAAATAACTGGAGTCATTAGCCCTCCTTCAACCGTTACAGCAACAGATATGTCTGAAGTATTAAATTTCTTTAAGTGGTCGTTTGCCCATATAACATTTGCATCTGGAATTTGTTTTAAGGCTAGGGCAGAGGCCTTAATAATAAAATCGTTTATGCTTAATTTTATCCCATGGGATTCTTGATCTAGATTTATAATAGACCTAACCCTCAGAAGGTTGTCGACATTTATACTTTGGCGCAAGTAAAAGTGCGGAACCGTAGATTTTGCTTCAGTTAATCGACTTGCAATAATTTTTCTAAGCCCATCAACAGGTATTTTCTCAAAATCGCGATCAGTATGACTCTTTGTTGAATGATCTAAAGTTAAGTTTTTTCGTGGCAGTGAGCTACTTAACGAGGCAATAGTACTTTCAACGTCAGTTTTAATTACTCTTCCTCTTGGACCAGATCCTTTTACCGTACTTAAGTCGATATCATTCTCTGCTGCTATTCGTTTAGCAAGAGGAGATGATGCTATTCGAGGCCCTTTAGTCTCAGGTTTTTCATGATTCAGATATTTTTCTTTTTTATCTTCAATGCGTTGACTTGCTAGTGTATTTTTCATCGGAATAGTTATATTATCTTTTGTGTCAGTTTGAGATTTTAAGCTTTTAACCTTCTTGTCTTCGACACCTTCTTCGCCCAGCTCATAAATAATAGCTATTGGAGTATTTATTTTTATGCTTTCTACGCCTTCTTTATAAATAAGTTCTCCAACTATTCCGTCATCAATGGCCTCTAGTTCCATAGTGGCTTTGTCTGTTTCTATTTCTGCGAGCAAGTCTCCTGCAGAAACTTTATCACCTTCTTTTATAAACCATTTTACGATTACGCCTTCTTCCATTGTTGGAGACAGCGCGGGCATAAGTATTTCAGTGGCCATATTTTTACTCCTTAGCGATACATCACTTCTTCAACAGCGGTTATAACTTCAGCAGTAGTAAGCAAGGCGAGTTTTTCTAAATTGGCAGCGTATGGCATTGGTACATCTTTACCAGTGCAATTTATAACTGGCGCATCTAGGTAGTCAAAAGCTTCCTGCATTATTACTGAGCTTATGTAGTTGCCTATTGAGCAAACTGGAAAACCCTCTTCCACAGTAACACAACGGTTTGTTTTCATAACACTTTGGATTATTGTGTCAGTGTCCATAGGCCTTAAGGTCCTTAGATCAATCACCTCAGAATCTATTCCGCTTTCACTAAGTAATTCGGCAGCCTCTAAGGCAAATTTTAATCCAATTCCAAAACTAACAATTGTGACGTCATTTCCACTTCTCCTAATGCGAGCTTTCCCAATTGGGACAATAAAATTGTTATCAATTGGAACTTCAAAGCTTTCACCATAGAGAATTTCATTCTCTAGAAAAATTACTGGGTTAGGATCCCTTATAGCAGACTTTAGTAATCCTTTGGCATCGTCTGACGAAAAAGGTGATACAACCTTTAATCCAGGAACGCTTGAGTACCATGCACTATAATCTTGTGAATGTTGGGCCCCAACTCTGGAAGCTGCACCGTTGGGCCCACGAAAGACAATTGAACACCCCATTTGACCACCGGACATGTATAGTGTTTTTGCCGCAGAGTTAACAATTTGATCTATGGCTTGCATGGCAAAATTAAATGTCATGAATTCAATTATTGGATTAAGGCCTCCAAAAGCCGCTCCAACTCCAATTCCAGCAAACCCGTGTTCAGTAATAGGGGTATCTATTACTCGTTTAGCTGAAAACTCCTCCAACAAACCTTGCGATATCTTATACGCACCTTGATATTCTGCTACCTCTTCCCCCATTAAAAAAATATTAGGGTTAGCTCGCATTTCTTCTGCCATAGCATCTCTTAGCGCTTCTCGTACCGTTATGGTCTTTGTTTCTGGCTGAGTAAGCTCTTTTATTTCAACACTGGCTTCTGGCTTTCCTTTAGCTATTAAAGGTTTGGACTCAATAACGTGTTTGTGTTCAATTTTCTTTTTTGTGCGTTCAGGGACTTTACTCTCATCCGGAGCAAGTAATATAGCAATTATTTCATTAATTTTTATACCTTGGGAGCCTTCTGGAACCAAAATTTCACCGACTATTCCTTCTTCAATTGATTCAAATTCAATAGTAGCTTTATCAGTCTCAATCTCGGCCAAAATGTCTCCTGGTAAAACAGAATCACCCTTTTTAACTAACCATTTTGCAATTGTCCCCTCTTCCATTGTCGGAGAAAGGGCGGGCATAAGAATTTCTGTTGGCATCTTCCTATTACTCCTATACCTCTAAATAGATATCAGTGAATAATTCATTAACGCTAGGTTCCGGACTAGCTTTAGCAAATTCAGCAGCATCATTTACGATATCTTTAATTTCAACATCAATCTTTTTAATTTCTTGTTCACTTAGATGCTTTTCAGTCAGTAATATGTCACGAAGGTTTTCGATAGGATCCCGTTCACTTCTGACCTTTTGTACTTCTTCCCTTGTTCTATATCTAGCTGGGTCTGACATTGAATGACCGCGATACCTATAGGTTTTTATTTCCAAGATATAAGGGCCATTACCTTTTCTACAGTGAGCCGTTGCTCTGTCCCCTGCATCCTTCACTTTTAAAACATCCATACCATCAACCTCTTCCCCCTTTATGCCGTAGGCTAGGCCTCTTTCCCATAAAGAATGGGATTTAGTTGACCTGTCAACACTTGTCCCCATTGCGTATTGATTGTTTTCGATAATAAATATAACTGGCAACTTCCAAAGCATAGCCATGTTATATGTTTCATATACCTGTCCTTGATTAGCCGCCCCATCTCCAAAATACGTAAAAGTTACCGACTTGGTGCCTTTGTATTTATCTGAAAAAGCTAAACCAGCCCCAATAGGCACTTGAGCACCTACAATTCCATGTCCTCCAAAAAAGTTCTTTTCTTTAGAAAACATGTGCATAGAGCCTCCTTTCCCTTTGGAGTAGCCATCACCACGTCCCGCAAGCTCTGCCATGACACCTTTTGCTTCCATGCCACATGCCAACATGTGGCCATGATCACGGTATGATGTTATTCTTTTATCCCCTTTAATAGCAGCAGCTTCTAAGCCTACAACTACAGCTTCTTGGCCAATGTAAAGGTGACAAAACCCTCCAATTAAACCCATTCCATAAAGTTGGCCTGCTTTTTCTTCAAACCTTCTAATCAAAAGCATGTCTTTATAATATTTTTGTAATTTGGCGATAGGCATCTTTTTCTTTGGCATTTTTAACCTTAACTTCTTCTGAATTTATCAGATAGTTTAATATTAAACTATCTCTATATTACATAACTTTAACTACATAAGTAAATAGTTCAAATAAAAAAATATTTTTGCTGGTTTAGTGATTTTCTAATCTACTAATTTATAATTATTTCTTTTGGTCTAATAAACCCTAAAATAAAGCGCGCCTGTGTATCAAGAAGGTCAAAGTCAAGGAAATCATCCGAGAGCCTATGTGTTTTATTCTTTAACTTAGAAACCTTAGTTTTAAGTTGGTTCAGCTCATGATCTAAAATAACCATATCGGACTTGATTTGATTTCTTTTTACCATACCGTAGTCACCTTGAACGGTAGCCAGTGCAAAATAAAGACTTAATAAGAAACAAAGTAAAAAAAACATAAAAGGAACAATGCCAAGAGGCTTCTTAGTTAATAGCATTTAAAGGTTCCTAAGCTTACTTTAAGTTT
>CAJIZW010000138.1 GCA_905181985.1 uncultured Paracoccaceae bacterium
ATCTAAGCTAAGTCATTGGTTTAAATTTTTCTTCCTAATTTCAATCCAGCTAACTAAACTTACGACAGCAACTATAATTAACCCTCCAATTATAACCCAGATATCGATCGCCTCTGAGAAAAATACTAAACCGACAATAGCTGCCCAAACTAGATCGAGGAAAACTATCGGTTGAGTGACAGTCACAGGAGCAGCTTTAAATGCCATTGACATTGTCAAGTGCGCACATGTTGCAAAAAAAGCTACAAGCATGAGGACTGAAAGCTCTCTGAAGCTGGGGGGTTCCCATTGAATGAAAGCTAATGGCGCAAGCCAAAGTGATACAATTAACGTAAGCATAAAAACAATTAATAATGGCTTGACCTCATCAGTCGCTTTTTTTGCTAAAAGGAATGAAATCCCAAATACCACAGTCGCTAATAACATTGCTAAATGCCCAAGGCCAACTTCTCTCAATCCAGGGCGCAGGATTAAAAACGTACCCAAAAGTGCCACTACCAAACAGAGAATTCGACCAACGTTTATTCGTTCCTTTAAGTAGAAGGATGCCCCAATGAAAACGAATACAGGCACTAAGTAGTAGAGAGCAGTAACTTCCGTCATTGGTATGCGCGCCATAGAATAAAACCACGCAACCACAGCAATAGCATGCAATGAACCTCTCAGGATCATAAGCCTCAACAAACTCTTACGGATTCCACTTAAACCTAGCTGCCGATAAAATGGAACTAACAACAATAGACCAAAAATATATCTTATAAATCCAGATTGGCTTGCAGGAAGAGATGTTCCTAAGGATTTAACCGAAGCCGTCATTGCGCAAAATAACAAGCCTGTCATAACCATAAAAAGTATTCCGTTTAGCGTTTTAAATTGGTTTTTGTTGGGTGTGGAAGACACGTTTTCAGGTCGCAATTATAAGATTAGTGCGCATTAAAATATTTCTTTCAAATTTTTATTAACTTAAAATCTAAATAATAATTAATCTTGTATTCATATAAATAAGATAACAGATATACTCCCTTGGTTTATAATTACCAGATAAACTAATTGTTGCATCAAATACTCTTTCACGCAATGATCACTTAGTTAGCTGTTACTGGGTAAAACTGTTTTGAATATATAGATTTCAGTAGCTGAAATCAACGGATTTACCGTTTTAAGAATTAGAGTCAAATAACTAATTGTTTGAGACAAAACAAACTGAAGGTATTACGGGAGGTTACAATTGGAAAACTATTCAATAGAGACTTACATCAAAGATATACGTGTGATTGTCTCACGAGAGGTCAGTCAAGAAGCAATTACTGAGAGTATTAAACCTTTAGCAAAACGCCTCGCGGCAGATAAGAGCTGGATAAAACCTGAATACCGCGAAGTAGACACTGATCAAGGTTTTGGACTACATATTTTACACGAAGAGTATAATCACGAACTTGCCGTATTTGTTATTGCTTGGGCTCCTGGACGGGGCCTAGAGCCACATAATCATAAAACTTGGGCGGTTGTTGCTGGAATTGAAGGACAGGAACATGAAACAAATTATAAACGTTTAGATGATGGTTCCAAAAAAGGGTTTGCGGATCTACAAAAAACACATGAAGAAACGCTGTATCCTGGAAAGGCTGTGTGCTGTTTGCCAGAGGATATCCACAGTGTCTGGAACAATGGTACCGAATTAGCACTTTCAATTCACACTTACGGTAAGCATCTAAATCACACAGGTAGGTCAATTTTTGATGTAAAGGGAAAAACTGAAACACCTTGTATTGTGAAAGTGCAAAATTAATTAAGAAGGATTATTCAAATGAGCAGCCAAAACGTTAAACCGCTTTCTGGTGTAAGAGTGCTAGAATTTGGTCAAATTGCAGCTGGTCCATTTGTGGGGTCTTTGCTCGCAGATTTAGGAGCCGATGTTGTTAAAGTGGAAAGACCTGTCGTAGGCGACGGATTGCGTGCTTGGCCACCACTGACAGCAGGAACTGCGGGTGATGTTTTCAGTGAGAACTTTGCCTCGATAAACCGGAATAAACGTTCAATTACTGCTGATTTCAAAAATAAAAACGATGTGAAGCATTTAAAGAACTTAGTCACAGTTTGTGATGTTGTGATAGAGAATTATCGACCTGGGGTACTTCCACGTCTTGGTCTTGGATATGAAGACTTCAAGAAAATAAAACCAGAATTAATTTATTGTTCTGTTTCCGGATTTGGCCAAATTGGAGAGAATGCAACAAAAGGTGCGTTTGATGTGACTGTTCAGGCTTTCAGCGGCTTAATGAGCGTCACCGGGGAGACGGACGGAAACCCAATAAAATGCGGCGTTCCAGTTGGAGACTTTTGCGCTGGGCTTTATGCAGCATATGCTATTCTTGCTCGCCTGATGCAAGCACGACAAACGGGCCAAGGAGCCTATATTGATTGCTCAATGTTGGGTAGCTTAATCGGAATTTCGGCATTGCAGACGTCAGAGTTTTTTGGAACACAAAATACCCCACAGGCACTTGGTTCAGCACATCCTCGCAATGCGCCTTATCAAGCATTTCGGAGCAAAGATGAACATTTCGTAATTGCAGCTGGAAATGATCGGCTTTGGGAAGAGGTAGCAGAAGCAGTTGGATTGAGTTACCTTACTGCAGATCCAAGATTTAAAACCCAAATTTTGAGAGCACAAAATCAAAAAGATTTAGTTTCTCTATTACAGCCAGAATTTGAAAAGGAAACAGCGAAGTTTTGGTTGGACGAAATGGATATTCGCGGTGTCCCCTGTTCGCCGATCAATACTTTCCCAGAGGCTCTAAACAGCGATCAGATAAAAAGTATGGATCTTGTTCATCCGATGACTTTACCAAACAACGCCAAAACAAAGACAACAGCATTTCCAATAAAAATGACTGACTTTGATTTTGAAATTTATAGATCCCCACCTTCCCTGGGCGCACACAATGAAGAGGTCGCAGACGAGTGGTTAAAAATGCCAGATGGGATGGCTCAATGACGCTAGTACAGTATGTGGAAGATGGGCTAATTGTGCGGATAATTTTGAATCGCCCGCAAAAACTTAATGCTTTTAATGAAGATATAATACTCGAGTTAACACAAGCCCTATCAAGAGCAGAAAAATCAATGGCACGCATGGTTGTCTTTCAGGGAAATGGAAAAGGGTTTTCTGGTGGATTTGACCTAAGCGATATCAAGACATCTTCAGATGGCGAACTCGTGATGCGATTCATTCAGGTCGAGAAATTTTTACAGGCTGTTTATCATTGCCCAATTGCAACAGTAGCGTTTGTTCACGGCGCATGTTTTGGGGCAGCAGCCGATCTCGTGGCTGCGTGCCATTGGCGGATAGCCACCAATGACGCTAGGTTCATGATGCCTGGTCCAAAGTTTGGACTAGTACTGGGAACCCGTCGGCTATCGGTGCTAGTTGGTGAAGATAATGCCCGTCAATTGCTTCTTCGAGACAAACCTTTTGATGCGTCAGATGCTTTGAGGACTAATTTTATTTCTGGAATTAAAGAATATGATGAATGGGCGGATGTTGAAGAAAAAGTCTTCTCTCAAGTAAAACAAACCGATGTAAAAACTTATGCAGAGCTAGCATCACAAATGCGTCCAAACCATCGAAATTCAGATATGGCGGCGCTGGTCAGGTCTGCAAGTAACAATTCTGTTCAGTCTCGAATTCAGACATACCTTGATCACATTCATGAGCGGAAAAATAACCCTTAGCGTTTAGGCTCTCCCACCAGTCAAAAAATGGAGGCCTTAGCTGGTGTACAAACTAGATAACAAAATGTATTTGAAGGTTTTCTACTTGGTCAAAAGGAAGTTTCTGAAGGAAGTTTCTAAATAATAATTCAATAAAAAGTAAGGAGTGTTAATATATGATACTGATAGTATGGATTTTTATCCTACTTATCTTAATCGGTCTTTACTTTGATTGGAAGCAAAAACGAGGCACAGGAAATACAAGTAAGAAGTATATTAGAAATTATAAAATAATTGCAGTCTGCGTATTTATTGCAATTGGTACTTGTGTTGTTGGGATGTTAAACTGATCTGATGGAGAAGTGTTATGAATTGGTTTTTTAATTGGTTTCAGGGTTGGAGGATACTCTTACTCATTCCAATAATTATAATAATTAGTGAACTTATAAATTTGAGTGGTGGAGGCTGAAATAGAATCTTTACTTTAGTTTCTAGTCTCCTGCTTGAGGTGGGAAAGAGGCTTAGAGCCAAAGCTCTAAGCGAAGGGTTTTTATTATTTACAAGGGTAAAGGTTCCATTCTGCATTTCCCTCTGGATCTGAATCGTAGGTAAACATATAAAACTTACCATTCAGTTCAGCTAATGCTTCAGATGTAGTTTCAAATGAAGCTCCACCCCTAAATGCAACGCCACCAGCTTCCGTCATGTTGCCAACGCCATTTGCTCTAAATGTCGCAACACCTTCTGCACAAAATATAGTACCAGCATTTGGACATTCGCCCAACCATGAGCCGTCAGGTCGCATCTCAGCTGTAAATGTTGATTGGACCATAACATCATGACCTAGAAGCTTCCCACCACCAACGGCACTCGTTTCCATAGCAGGCATTCCATATTTTCCTGAATCTGCCGCCTTATTGGTTTCCTTAAGGGTCATTGACCCTGCTTTATCTCCTATCATTTTTTTTCTCCTAAGTTTTTGTACCGCTAGATACTTTTAAAATTAAAAGATAGCATAATTATACTTACTTTACAAAGTAAACCCATAGTTGACTTTTTTTGTCGGAAATAAATATTAATAAAACTTAAACAATATGTATAGGTACACAGATATTATCATATATAATAATATCTGATGGGCGCTCGACTATTCTAAGTTATTCCAGTTAAAAGTTTAAGCCCATAAAAACAGAAACCTATGCCTACAATTCCATTAATTGGTCGATAAAGAGACAAATATATTATTGACGCAGCTTTTGAAGAAAACAATGTAGCAAAGATTGCATGACCCAAAAATGAAGCCAATGCAGAGAGTATTATAAAGCTTAGAATATTTTGTAGCCCATCAGTAATTATTGGAAAAAGGGAAATAACAGCCAGCCAAGTTGTCAAAACTTTTGGATTAGTCATCATAACCAATAAAGCCTGCCAGAACGCAGAATTGTAAGATTGGTTCTGGATGCTTACTAATTCCTCATTACGATTTAATGACCTTTTGATATATTTAAATGAGAAATATAGGAGTAATACACCGCCAATAATTACTAGGCTTTTGTTTGCCAATGGATATTGCTGAAAAAATACTGCTGCCCCAAACAAAGCAGCAGTAGCCCACAATAATATTCCAACACCACATGCTACAGCGCAGGCAAGGCCTGTTCGATAACCAGACCCAATAGCGGTAGCTATTGTATTAAGAACATTTGGACCAGGTACAAACACATTAAGTATGAGAAAACCAAGAGCTGGAAGTAGATTAATAAAAGACATTCTGTTAATTATTACCCCTTAGAGAACTGCATGGCATGTTCATAATTCCATAAATAATCTCCCTGTCATGTTGTCCATAGTAAAAAGTCGTCCGCCTACAATTATTTATCTTCATTTTTCTTTTTTAATTTATAGATTTGTAGGTAGTTTGCATGGTATCGAAAGCAAGGAATATCTTTTCATAACCAAGGTGCTCAGTTCCTAGCCCCTACTCAGATGGAGAATGCTTAGCATGTCAAAAGCACAGGTTATACATAAATTGGGGCCACCAACTGCCATGCAATGGCAAGACTGGCACGTCCCAGACCCAGCTCCTGGTGAAGTACGTTTAAGACATACTGCAGTTGGCGTAAATTTTGCTGATACCTAC
>CAJIZW010000139.1 GCA_905181985.1 uncultured Paracoccaceae bacterium
TGCTTTATGTGTTCTAGCCTTGAATACCCAGAGGATTTATCTTGGGTAGTATTTAATTTAAGACCTGAGGTGACCTTTTCTGATGGTTCTAAGCTGACGGCTGAGGATGTCAGCTTCAGTTACAAACTATTTTTAACCGAAGGCTTAGTTTCCTTTAGAGCAGTGTTGTCTAAGCTCGTGGAAAGGGTAGAGGTTCTGGAGTCAAATAAAATAAAATTTTATTTTCTAGAAGATGCACCACTGCGTGAACGCATCGAAACAGTGGGTGGATTGCCAGTTTTTTCACGGAAATGGTTTAATGAAAATGAAGCTGGATTAGACGAGTCTCGACTTGAGCCTGCATTGGGAACTGGTCCTTATGTTTTAGATAGTTATGATATTAATCAGGAAATATTGTACAAAAGAAATGAAAATTACTGGGCAAGGGATTTAAATTTTACAAAAGGTAGAAACAATTTTGATTATATAAGAGTAGAGTATTTTGGAGACTCTAATGCTGCGTTTGAAGGGTTTAAGTCAGGGGCATATACTTTTAGAATCGAAAATAGCTCAAAGCAGTGGGCAACTGGCTATGACTTTCCAGCACTAAATAAAGGGCATATTGTCAAGAGAGAGCTAAGAGATGGAACCATTGCAACGGGTCAAAGTTTTGCAATGAACCTTCGGAAAGAAAAATTTAAAGACATTAAAGTTCGTGAAGCTTTAAGTTTAATGTTTAATTTTGAGTGGTCTAATGCAACTTTATTCTATGGACTTTATGCGAGAATAAATTCGTTTTGGGAAAACTCTGATTTGGCCGCAATAGGAGTGCCTGAGGGTGAAGAGCTTGATCTACTTACAAAACTAGTAGACGAGGGTTTGATATCAACAGAAATTTTAACAAACCCTGCTATTCCTGGCCCAAAATCTGGCTCTAGGCAGTTAGATAGAAAAAACCTTAGAGCTGCATCAAAATTATTAGATGATGCGGGTTGGGTCGTTGGTGACGATGGAAAACGTCGAAAGGAGGGAAAAACCCTTGACGTAGAGTTCTTGGAGGCGAGCCCAGCTTTTGATCGAATTGTTAATCCATTTGTAGAAAACTTAATTAGCCTAGGGGTTAATGCGAAACTAAATAGAATCGATTACGCACAGTATACTAATAGAACCCGCTCTTTTGATTTTGATATTGTGACAGATCAATTTAGGATGTCCTATGAGCCAGGCTCTGGTCTAAAACAGTATTTTGGTTCAGAGACTGCAAAGGAAAGTTTATTTAATAGTATGGGAGTTAGTAGCCCAGCAATCGATAGACTTATTGATATTATTTCAGACGTTTCCAGTAAAGCTGACCTAAGAGTTGCTGTCCGAGCCCTTGATAGAGTTTTGCGCGCAGAAAAATTTTGGATTCCACAATGGTATAAAGACGTTCATACCGTAGCCTATTTTGATATGTTTGAGCATCCGGAGCCTTTACCACCTTACTCTTTAGGGTACTTGGACTTTTGGTGGGTAAATCCAGAAAAAGAAGCGAAACTTAAGGCTGAAGGAGCCTTATAAAGCTGTGGGTCCTTATATTGTAAGAAGATTATTACTGGTTCTTCCAACCCTCGTTGGAATTATGCTTATTAACTTTGTATTGACCCAGTTTGTTCCCGGTGGACCTATTGAACAAATTCTTTCTGAATTAGAGGGAAAGGGTGATGTATTTGAATCAATTTCTGGATCTTCTTCGGAGACATTTGAGAGAGGTCAAGATGAAAGGTATGTCGGAGGCAGAGGGTTACCTCCTGAGTTTATTAAACAATTAGAAATAGAATTTGGGTTTGATAAACCGCCGCTTCAACGGTTTATCTCAATGATGCTTAGTTATTTGAAGTTTGATTTTGGAGAAAGTTATTTTCGGTCGATTAGTGTTTTAGATTTGGTTTGGGAAAAGTTACCTGTATCTATTACACTTGGCCTTTGGTCGACGCTGATCGCATATATAATATCTATTCCACTTGGGATCAGAAAAGCTATCAAAGATGGCAGTACTTTTGATACATGGACAAGTGCTGCGATCATTGTCGCTTACGCGATCCCAGGTTTTTTGTTTGCAATCTTATTACTCGTAATGTTTGCGGGCGGAAGTTATTTTCAATGGTTTCCGTTAAGAGGTCTTACATCTGATAATTTTAATGACCTGAATTTCATACAAAAAATATTAGATTATTTTTGGCATATATTCTTACCTGTTTTGGCCTCTACGATCTCTTCTTTTGCAACGCTCACATTGCTTACAAAAAATAGCTTTTTAGATGAAATAAAAAAACATTATGTTACGACAGCTAAGGCAAAAGGCATTTCAGAAAAGAAAATTCTTTATGGACATGTTTTTCGGAATGCAATGTTGATTGTAATTGCTGGCTTCCCAGGCTTATTCCTAGGTGTTTTCCTGTCTGGGTCACTAATTATTGAGACAATTTTTTCCTTGGATGGTTTGGGTAGGCTAGCATTTGAAGCGACCGTTGCCAGAGACTATCCAGTAGTATTTGGGACTTTATATTTTTTTGGACTTATTGGACTAGCCGTGGGTATTCTGTCTGACTTGATGTATGTTTTTGTTGACCCGCGTATAGATTTCGAGAGTCGGCAGACATGACTTTATCACCCTTAAATAAAAGAAGATGGAGTAATTTTAAAAGTAATAAGAGGGCTTTTTACTCCTTGATTTTATTTAGTATTATTTTTTGTATTACTCTTTTTGCAGAATTGATAGCGAACGACAGACCAATATTGATAAAGTATAAGGGCGAATACTTTACCCCTATCATCACATTCTACCCAGAAACAACCTTTGGTGGAGACTTGAAAACGGAAGCAGTTTATCGAGATATAGAGGTTAAATGTTTAATTTTATCTGCAGGGAACGAGGACTGCTGGGACAGTCCAGAATTAATATTAGAAGACGCCCTTGATGGAAAAATTAATGGAAAGGATATTGATCAAGGTTGGATAATTACACCTTTGATACCGTACAGTTATAAGACAATCAACGATATTGAAGGTACAGCGCCTTCTGCACCTGATAAGCTGCATTTTTTAGGCACTGACAATAGTGCCAGGGACGTGTTAGCTAGAGTTATATATGGTTTTAGGCTTTCAATAGTTTTTACCTTAATCGTTACTTTTATTTCTTCCATCATAGGAGTTATCGCGGGAGCTATTCAGGGTTATTTTGGTGGCCGAACAGATTTGATTATGCAAAGGGTTTTAGAAGTTTGGGGAGCAACTCCTCAATTATATATAATAATAATTATGTTTGCGATTCTGGGTAGATCCTTTTGGTTGTTGGTGTTCCTTACAATATTATTTGGGTGGACGGCTTTAGTTGGTGTGGTGAGAGCTGAATTCCTGAGAGCAAGAAATTTTGAATATGTTAGGGCGGCTAAAGCTTTAGGCGTTTCGAATAGGGTTATAA
>CAJIZW010000140.1 GCA_905181985.1 uncultured Paracoccaceae bacterium
GGCGAGTTTTTAACAGAAATTAATGTAACATCTCCAACTGGCATTCAAGAACTTGAGAGATTTGATGACGTTAATATAGCAGAAAAAATCTGGCAATGCATCGAAGGTAAATTAGATTAATTTTTTATGGCGTCATATTAATTCCGTTAACAAGTCTCTTTTCACCATCAATTGATATTTTTGTAACTGATAAATTATCAATTTTATAAGAAATAGCTTCGTAAGGTGTTATTCCTAATGCAATCTGTAATTGTGTTAGGATAACACCAAAATGAGCAACAGCTATGATGTCGGCCCCCAGATAATTCCTGGTATACTCGTCTACTACGTTAGACACTCGATTTTTGACCATATTCCAACTTTCGCCTTCGGGCGCAAGAATATCTCCGGGGTTTTCCCAAAAATCTCTACTAAGTGCTGGATCTCGATTTGATACAGCCTCAAATTCCATTCCATCCCAGACTCCAAAATTAAATTCCCTTAGGTCAGGATTAATTAATATAGTTTTATTAAAACTATTTATTGCGTCTGCTGTCGCATGGGCTCTTTTTAAATCAGAAGACAGCAGAATGGGATTCTTTGGTAAAACTTTTTTAAGTCTCTTTATGCGCGAAAAGTCAGAAAGATCTGCTGGCACGTCACGCCAACCGACAAAAGATTTCTCATGGGTTGGGCCGTGCCTAATCCACCACCAATTAGTAGTCATTACTCACCTTAGGTAGTGTGCCTTTAAGGGTGCAAGGCAATCCAGCAACCACTTGGATGACTAGGTCAGCCTCTGCAGCAATTTGTTGATTCAGTTGACCATTAAGGTTTCGAAATTCTCTGGCCATTTTGTTATCCGGTACAATTCCATACCCTAGCTCGTTAGTGACTATTACAAGTTTCATTTTCTGTTCTCTTACGCTCTCAACGAGGCGAGAAAACTCTTGTGTGAGGTCTTTATTTTTTAAAAACTTGTTTGTTAACCACATCGTAAGACAATCAATTAAGATGGTATCAAATTTTACTTCTTTCATCCCATCGAGTGTTTCTGCTAGATTATGGAATGCTTCTATAGTCTTCCATTTTTGTAGTGCCCTTGATTTTTGATGGAGGTCTATTTTGCTTTTCATTTCCTTGTCAAAAGGCTCAGCAGTTGCAATATAAAGATTGTTGAGCCCATTATTTAAAGTGAGATTTTCTGCAAATTTGGTTTTACCAGAGCAAGCACCTCCAATGATTAAAGTTAAGTTTGGTAATAAGTTCATTAAATTCACCTGTTAATAGAAAATTCGGAAATTATTGAGAAGCACTTTTAACCTGTATTAAGCTAAATTGGCCAACAAAACAAAGTTATTTAGAGATATGTTACAGAATTAATGTAGTATCTAAAAGCCTATTTAAGTTAATTATTACCATTTGATTGCTCCTTGAGAAAGTAAAGCATAGGGTTTATATGTATAGTCGAGGGATTATTGTAAAATGCTAAATGGAAAAAAAATACTTCTGATAATAGGTGGTGGTATTGCAGCATTTAAATGTCACGACTTAATTCGTGGTTTACGTGAGGCAGGTGCCTCAGTTATACCTGTACTTACAGAAGCTGGAAAAGAATTTGTTACTCCTTTAAGTATTTCTGTTTTATCTGGATCAAAAGTTTATTCAGATCTTTTTGATTTAGAAGATGAGACCCAGATGGGGCATATAGAACTATCTAGGAACTCAGATTTGATTGTAATCGTTCCTGCTACTGCTGATCTATTGGCTAAAATGGCATCGGGTTTAGCTAATGACCTCGCTTCCACGCTTTTACTGGCAACCGATACTGACGTCTTAGCTGCTCCAGCAATGAATGTCAGGATGTGGGAGCATTTAGCTACTAGGCGAAACATACAGTTATTAAAAAAAGATGGTATTGGTTTTATTGGGCCAGTTGAAGGTTCTATGGCTTGTGGAGAATTTGGTTTTGGTCGTATGGCAGAGCCAGAACAAATTATTGAAGCAATAAAAAAAAAGCTATCCCTTGGGAAACTTAAAGGTAAACATATAGTAGTTACCTCGGGCCCCACTCATGAACAAATTGACCCCGTTAGATTTATTGGGAATCTTTCATCTGGCACTCAGGGAACTCAGATTGCAGTTGCTCTACTAAACGAGGGCGCCAGAGTGACATTGATCTCTGGACCAACACATATTGAATTACCCTTGGGAGCCACAATCAAACGAGTGGAATCGGCAAATGAAATGTTTGTGGAGGTTAAAAACTCATTACCTGCTGACGCATTCGTTATGGTGGCAGCTGTTGCTGACTGGAAGACTAAGGAGTTTTCGAAGTCAAAAATTAAAAAGAATGCGGATAAAGAGTTAGTTCTCAAACTAATCAAAAATCCAGACATTTTAGAATATGTATCTAAGTTGAGGAAAGATCGTCCAAAGCTAGTAGTTGGTTTTGCTGCAGAAACTGAGGATCTAATAGCAAATGCGACCGAAAAGTTGAATAGGAAGAAATGTGATTGGATTGTCGCTAATGACATAAGGCCTGAAACAAATATTATGGGGGGAACTGAGAACGCTGTAATATTGATTTCTA